>JBQCFA010000184.1:0-2799 GCA_051959695.1 Rhizobiaceae bacterium | reverse complement strand
TGGCCAGGTTTCGCTGACGGAGCTGGCGTCTGAATGCGGGCTTTCTCCGCGCCATTTCGCGCGCGCGTTCAAGCAGTCGGTCGGAGTGGCGCCGCATCATTGGATGGTGAGGCGCCGGTGCGACCGTGCCAAGGATATGCTGCGCGGGTCGGAGACTTCGCTTGCCGATATCGCGCTTGCCTGCGGATTTGCCGACCAAAGCCATTTCACCCGCACCTTCACTCGCGTCTTCGGTATTTCGCCGGGCGCGTGGCGCAAGCTCGCCTAGGAGGCCGGGATGGAAGAGACGGGAGCCTATGGCGAGCGGCTGAGGCAAACATTCAAGGTGGCGCGGGCTCCCTCCTTTGTGGCGAGAACCTTGAAGAACGCGCAGATCGCGGTCACGGAAATCCGATGCGACAAGACCAATACCGGACTTTCGGAGCCGATTCCGGTCGAGGACGCCTTTCTCATGACGGTGCAGCTCCGCGATGTGCCGGCCCACGACATGTTCCTCGATGGCAAGCAGATCAAGACCGCGTTCCTGGCTGCCGGCACCGCCAGCTTTTATGATCTTCGCACATCGCCGATGGCCAACAGCATCAGCTCCTTCAACCACATCAGTTTCTACGTTCCGCGCGCCGCGCTGACGGCGATAACGGAGAAGGAGGGCATACAGTCGGTCGACGCCTTTCATCATGATCCCGGTGTTGGGGTCCAGGATGCGGCGATGCACAATCTGGTCAAGGCCATGCTCCCGGCATTCCGATCACCAGGACTTGCCAACCGGCTCTTTGTCGACCACCTCACCGTCGCCGCCGCGGCCCACGCGGTCCGGCACTATGCCTGCACAACTCCCTTGCGCTCAAGCGCGGCACCTTCCCTGTCGCCACTGGAACTTGCCCGGGCACAGGAAAAGCTGTCCGCGCATGTCTCCGGGGATATCGGTCTTGAGGAACTATCGGACGATTGCGGCTTGCCGCCCCTAGAATTTGCCACCGCCTTCGAGAAGACGCTCGGCCGCAGCATCCACCTTTGGCGCAGCGATTTGAGGATCGAGCGGGCCAGGCGTCTGCTGGCCCGCGGCTACGACACCGAGACAACGGCGGAACTGCTTGGCTATGGACATGTCGGGGATTTCATCAAGGATTTCACCCGGAAGGCGGGCGTCGATCCACGGGGTCTGATGCGCCAGTGAGCCCTGGCTGGTCGCCATAGTAATTCGGCCACGAGCAAGTCTCACAGGGGCCCTGTCCGGCGTGAGGGCCGTTATCGAGATTCGGATCTGGATTAGAGTCGACCGGCTACTGCGAGATCGAGTCCTTACGCCAGTGATCGTTCGCCGCCGCAACGGTCTGGAAGTTTGTGGCGATGACCTGGCATGCCGTGAGGATGCTGTCTGCGTCATCCTCGTAGATGGCGAGCAGGCGGTCGCGTATTTCCTGCGAAGGCTGTACCATCTTCACGATCTCCCAGGAAATCTTCGCCGCGAGGTCGAGGCCCTGTTCGGCAGATCCGGTCTTCAGCGACGATGTGAGCGGTTCCATGGTAATCTCCGTCTGCATTGCTCGCACAGGCAAGATAGACGGTTCGAACGCCTATCCTTGGATGAGCATGACGCCGCTTGCAGGAATCGGTCATTTCCGACCCAGAGTCACCCGCCGGCATCAAGATCAATGTCTCGGCCCAATCAGTCCAAAGCCGTCCGTTTGATGAAATAACCACTCTGCCCTCAGGAGCAAAGTCGCCTCGTTCAACCAAGGCTCCGTATCCCACGGCGCGTGCACCAAATGAGGAGACTGATCATGTCCATGAACCGACGCAACGTTCTTATCGCAACCGCCGCGATGCCGCTGTTGTCCGGCGCGGTCGAGATGATCGCGGCCCGCCCGGCAATTGCCGCGGCGCCGGATTTCTCAGGCATTAAGACAATCTCGCAGTTCGCCAATCAGGTCGTCGGCCGCGCCGTGCTTTCCGAGGCGGCCTGCAAGGTCGCCGTCAAGAAGGCGACGCGTGCCGACGCAAAAGAGTTCGCGGGGCTGGAACTGATGGAAGCCACGCTTGTCCTGTCCATTCTCAAGGATCTCGGCACGTCGATCCCCGCGCTCGAGGGCGATGCCGAGGCAGCGTTGAACGCCATCGTCAATCAGAAAGAAGGCGTCGACTTCGACCGCGCATATATCGGCGCCGAATATCAGAACCACGCATTTCTTCGAGATCTGGCCCAGGCCTATCTCACCAACTCGGACCCACACACCACCGACGCCCAGGAATATCATGGTCGCCAGATCGCATCGCTGGCGCACTTTGCTTTCACCGAGCATACCGTCATCACACATCGGATCGCGACGGAGCTCGGCGTATAGCCGAGCGCATATTGTTCCACATCCAAGGGGGCCGCCGGGGGCGGCCCTCCAAGGTTAACTCGGTCGCCCATTGCTGGGACCTATGTCCCCGTTGCGGTGACAATCTCAACCGCGGGATGCGCATCGGAATTGCACGATCGCTGCAGCTATCGCCAGTGCGACGACCACGAAGGCGAAGATGATCTGAGAAGTGATGGACTACGCGCGGGTAATCCCCTCCCCCTTCACGGCCTATATGCCCTCAAGGAATTTGAATCCGGCTTGACGGCTCAGCTTATTTAGGACGCGGATCTTTGAGGTTTGCTCCAAGCTGGCGAAATTGTCCGGCACGCCGTTTCCGGACGCCCTCCGCCAAGCTGCGCGCCGCATTGCGAACCTCTTCGAGGACAGCCTGGTTTTCGTCCAGTTCCTGATGGCTCGTGGCATAGGGTTTCCAATAGCCGATGTAGCGGTC
>JBQCFA010000183.1:0-2204 GCA_051959695.1 Rhizobiaceae bacterium | reverse complement strand
GAACGTCTTCTTCATCATCATCCCGAACCAGAAGATCGTGGTCGCCGACCTGATCGCCGGGCGCAAGCCGGATCCCAAATACGGCCGTATCGCCAAGACCCGGTCGCTGCACAACAACTACCTGACTCTGCCGGTCATTTTCCTGATGCTGTCGAACCACTATCCGCTGGCGTTCGGCACGCGCTACAACTGGATCATAGCACTCCTGGTTTTCCTGATCGGAGTCGTCGTAAGGCACTATTTCAATACCATGCATGCCCATAAGGGCCGGCCGACCTGGACATGGCTCGTCGCCGGCATCCTCTTCGTCCTCATCATGTGGCTGTCGACCGCGCCGAGCGTGCTAGGGGGCAATGGCGACAAGGTGTCGGCCGCCGCCCAGCCCTATGTGGCCTCCGCCCAATTCCCCCACGTCCGCGATACGGTAATGGGCCGCTGCTCGATGTGCCATTCGAAGGAACCTTCCTATGAAGGCATCTACGAGGCGCCGAAAGGCGTGATGCTCGACACCGACGCGCGTATCGCCGAACATGCCCGCGAGATCTATCTGCAGGCCGGCCGCAGCCACGCGATGCCGCCCGGGGGCAACGTGACCCAGATCACGCCGCAGGAGCGCCAGAGCATCGTCGCCTGGTTCGAGCAGACCAGTGCCCAGGACTGACATGGGCGCCGACAGGATCATCCGCGGACGCCTACTCGCCTTCTTGCGCGAGCCGAAAGGCGTCGACGACGCGGCCTCCTATACCTACGAGGAGGATGGAGCGGTCCTCGTCCGAGACGGCAAGGTCGCGGCGCGGGGAGACTATGCTTCGGTCTGCCGAAAGGCCGGCGAAAAGGTCGAAATCATCGACCATCGCCCGCATCTGGTGATGCCGGGCTTCATCGACGCGCATATCCACTATCCGCAGATGCAGGTGATCGCCTCCTACGGAGCGGAACTACTCGAATGGCTGAACGAGTACACCTTCCCCGAGGAAGCCCGCTTTCGCGATGCGCAGCAGGGTCGCCGCATCTCGCGACTGTTCCTGGACGAACTGATCCGTCACGGCACCACCACGGCGGCGGTCTATTGCTCGGTGCACAAATCCTCCGTCGAGGCGTTTTTCGGCGAAGCGCATGAGCGCGACATGCTGATGATCGCCGGCAAGGTGATGATGGACCGCAACGCGCCGGACGGGGTGACCGACACGCCGCAATCCGGCTACGACGACACCAAGGCGCTGATCGGGGAATGGCACGGAACGGGCAGGCAGCTCTACGCGATCACGCCGCGCTTCGCTATCACCTCCTCACCGGAGCAGATGGAGATGGCAGGGGCGCTGGTGGAGGAGTTCCCGGATTGCCACATGCAGACGCACCTGTCGGAGAACCAGGAAGAGATCGCCTTCACGCAGGAACTCTATCCCTGGTCGAAGGACTATACCGACGTCTACGACCATTACGGGCTGCTCGGGCGGAAGAGCCTGTTCGGCCACTGCATCCATCTGTCGGAGCGCGAGGCGGATGCCCTGTCGGAAGCAGGGTCCGTCGCCGTCTTCTGCCCGACCTCCAACCTGTTTCTCGGCTCCGGCCTTTTCGACTACCAACGCTATCGCAAGCGCGACAGGCCGCTCAGGATCGCGTCGGCGACCGATGTCGGCGGCGGCACGAACTATTCGATGCTGAGGACCATGGACGAAGGCTACAAGGTGATCGCGCTGAACGGGGAGAAGCTGAACCCGCTCGCCTCCTTCTGGCAGATCACGCGCGGCAACGCCGAGGCGCTATCGATCGGCGACCGCGTCGGTTCGCTTGAAGTAGGGGCGGATGCGGACGTCGTCGTGCTTGATCCACGCGCGACACCGGCGATGCGGCTCAGGATGGAAAGGGCGGGGACACTCGCGGAGGAACTGTTCCTGCTGCAGACGTTGGGCGACGACCGCGCGGCGGTCGAGGTCTATGTCGCCGGCAGGCCGGCGAAGAGCGGGCTAGCCTCCTCGTGACCCCGGATCCGAAATCCTTCCTCACCGCGCTCTTCTCCGCGGCCGTCGCGGCTGCCGATCCGGAGCGGACGATACGCGCGCATCTGCCGACAAGGCCGAAAGGCCGCACCAGTGTCGTCGGAGCCGGCAAGGGCTCGGCACAGATGGCGCGCGCATTGGAACAGGCCTGGGACGGGCCGCTCGAAGGCGTGGTCGTGACCCGCTACGGCTATGCCGCGCCAT
>JBQCFA010000182.1:0-3408 GCA_051959695.1 Rhizobiaceae bacterium | reverse complement strand
CGTCGACACCAGCGGACAATCGCCGTTCCACCTGGAAGTCGGCAACATCGCCTGGCTCGAAGATTTGCACGGCTTCCGCTGGCTTCGCCACATGCGCGAGGCCGGCACCGATCTGGCCGCGGCCAACGCGCGCGCGCTCGTCGCCGAGTGGATCGCGGCCCATGGCGGGCGCATCTCCGGCCTCGCCTGGGACCCGGCCGTGACCTCGCGCCGCGTCATCGCCTGGCTCCAGCACTCGGCGATCGTGCTCCAGGGCGCGGAATATTCCTTCTACCGATCCTTCCTGAAGCTGCTCGCCGTGCAGATACGCTATCTGCGGGCGATGGCGCCGGAGATGCCGGGCGGCGAGGACAGGCTGCGCGCCCGCATCGCGCTTGCCTTCGCCGCGCTTTCGCTGCCGGCCCCGGCCTCGGCGCTGCGCAACGCCGTGCGCAACCTCTCCGAAGAACTCGAACGGCAGATCCTGCCCGACGGCGGCCACATCTCGCGCAACCCCGCCACCATCCTCGAACTGCTCGCCGACCTGCTGCCGCTGCGCCAGACCTTCGCCAACCAGGCCGAGGCGCTGCCGCCCGCGCTGATGGGCGCCATCGACCGCATGCTGCCGGCGCTGCGCTTCTTCCGCCACCAGGACGGCACGCTGGCGCATTTCAACGGGGTCGGCGTGACCATCCACAACCGCATCGCCGCGGTGCTCCGCCACGACGATACGATCGGCGCGCCGCTCCTTCACGCGCCGCATTCGGGCTACGAGCGCATGGTCGCGGGCGGCACCACGATCATCGCCGACACCGGCCCGCCGCCGCCGCCGGAAGTGTCGCGCAACGCCCAGGCCGGTTGCCTGTCCTTCGAGCTGTCGTCGGGCCGCCAGCTCATCGTCGTCAACGCCGGCGTCGATTCATTCGGCACGCGCGACTTCCGGCCGCTGTCGCGCGCCACCGCCGCGCATTCGACGGCCACGGTCAACGATGCCTCCTCGTGCCGCTTTAACCTGTCGCCGCGCCTCGAAAGGATCGCCGGCACCGCCATGCTGGATGGTCCGCGCCGCGTCGAATGCGAGCGCATCGAGCAGGACAGGATCCAGGGCTTCGTCGCCCGCCATGACGGCTATCTGGCCCGCTTCGGGATCGTCCATGAGCGGCAGCTCGTCCTTTCGCCCGATGGCGGCGCACTCGATGGCAGCGACCGTTTCTTCACCGCCGGCGGCAGGGCGCCGGCGGGCCGGACGAGCGATTTCGTCACGTTGCGCTTCCACCTGCATCCCGACACGCGCCTCGCCCGCGACGGCGACGGTCATCTGGTGATCGATTCGGCGCGCGGCGGCCAGTGGACCTTCTCCTCTGACGGCATCGAGCCCGATGTGGAGGAATCGATCTTCTTCGCCGGGCTGGCCGGACCGCAGCGCAGCCGCCAGATCGTGCTGAACTTCCGCGCGTCGGAAGCGCCGGAGGTCGCCTGGCGGCTTCTGCGCACGCGTCCGGCGACGCCGTCCTGATCCCGGGTTTGAACGCGACCATGCGCTCGGTTTGATTCGCCGGCACATCGTGATACTGCCCGTTTTCCCTCTCCAAGGAGACGCTGCGAAATGGCCGTTGCCTCGAAGAAGATTCCGGCGCCCGACCTGGTGGCGGTGCGCCGCGCGCTCCTCTCCGTCGCCGACAAGAGCGGGCTCGTGGAATTCGCCCGCAGGCTCGCGCATCTTGGCGTCGAGCTGGTTTCGACCGGCGGCTCGGCGAAGGCCTTGTCCGAAGCCGGCATCGCGGTGGTGGACGTGTCCGGCATCACCGGTTTCCCGGAGATCATGGACGGTCGCGTGAAGACGCTGCATCCCATGATCCATGGCGGCCTTCTGGGCGTCCGCGCCGATCCAGAACACGCCGCGGCCATGGAGGCGCATGGCATCCCGGCGATCGACATGGTCGTGAGCAACCTCTACCCCTTCGAGGAGGTCCGCTGGTCGGGCGGCGACTATGCCTCGACGGTCGAGAATATCGACATCGGCGGGCCGGCGATGGTGCGCGCCGCGGCCAAGAACCACGCCTATGTCGCGGTCGTCACCGATCCCTCGGATTATGAAGCTGTTCTGAACGCGCTGGAACTCAATACCGGCAGCCTGTCATACGAATTCCGCCAGCGCCTCGCCGCCAAGGCGTTCGCCCGCACCGCGGCCTACGACGCCGCGATCTCCGGCTGGTTCGCCGCCGAGCTTGCAATCGAGCATCCTGCCTGGCGCTCTCTCGGCGGAAAGCTCGAAAGCGTCATGCGCTACGGCGAGAACCCGCACCAGCAGGCCGGCTTCTACGTCACCGGCGAGAAGCGGGCGGGCGTGGCGACCGCGCGCCAGGCGCAAGGCAAGCAGCTTTCCTACAACAACATCAACGACACCGACGCCGCCTTCGAACTCGTCGCCGAGTTCGACCCGGCAAAGAGCGCCGCCGTCGCCATCATCAAGCATGCCAACCCCTGCGGCGTCGCCGAGGCCGGAAGCCTGATCGAGGCCTATCGCAACGCGCTTTCCTGCGATCCGGTGTCGGCTTTCGGCGGCATCGTCGCGCTCAACCGCGTGCTCGACGCGGAAGCCGCGGCCGAGATCGTCAAGCTCTTCACCGAGGTCATCATCGCCCCCGACGCCACCGAGGAAGCGCGGGCGATCGTTGCCGCCAAGAAGAATTTGCGCCTGCTCCTCGCCGGCGGCCTGCCCGACCCGCGCGCGCCGGGCATCACGGCGAAGACGGTCGCCGGCGGGCTGCTGGTCCAGTCGCGCGACAACGGCAATGTCGATGATCTCGATCTGAAGATCGTCACCAGGCGCGGGCCCACCGAAACGGAGCTGGCGGACCTCAAATTCGCCTTTCGCGTCGCCAAGCACGTCAAGTCGAACGCCATCGTCTATGCCAGGGACCGCACGACGGTCGGCATCGGCGCCGGACAGATGAGTCGCGTCGATTCCTCGAAGATCGCCGCCGCCAAGGCGCTGGACGCCGCCAGGTCGGCCGCCTGGGACGGCCCCCGAACAAGGGGCAGCGTCGTCGCCTCCGACGCCTTCTTCCCGTTCGCGGACGGATTGCTGGCGGCGGCGGAGGCCGGTGTCACGGCGGTCATCCAGCCCGGCGGATCGATGCGCGACGAGGACGTGATCGCCGCCGCCGACGAGCAGGGGCTGGCGATGGTGTTCACCGGCATGCGCCATTTCCGTCATTGAAGGCGGCGCATGCTCTTGCGGCGCAGTCGGCGGGCAAGCTGACGTTTTTCTGCGGCGCTGGTTGGTGCGGCATCGGCAAACGATGCGAAGGCGGCATTTTTTCCAACACCCCTCATCCGTCTCGGCGCTCCGCGCCGATCCACCTTCTCCCACAAGGGGAGAAGGGGTGGCGGCGCTATCCCCTCCGCAAAATCTCCAACGTCGAT
>JBQCFA010000181.1:0-11470 GCA_051959695.1 Rhizobiaceae bacterium | reverse complement strand
TCGAAGCCCTTATAGTGCGCCCGGAACGATCCGTCGGCGGGCCTCAGGCCCGGTCCACCTTCGCCGTAGCAGGAATGGCCGTGCCAGGGAGTCGCCATCGCCTCTGTCAGCGCGTTGATTTCATTGACATAGGCGACGCTGTCGCCCTCGAGGCCGGCACGCATCTTGTTCCAATCGGGGAAATGCGAGAAGGCGTCGAGCCAGATCGCCCGGCCCGCCAGATAGCCGGAGGCGCCGGCGCGGTATGCATGGGAGAGCACCGTACGGAACGCCTCCTTGCCCGCGCCCGCCGAAAGCATCACCCACGGGCGGCCCGCTAGCCTCCCCATCTCGGCGAACAGCGCCTGCGCGTCGGCGTCGTCCTCGGCCAGGCCTTCAGCAGCGACGGGACTTTCCAGCTTGAACACGTCGATACCGTACGCCGGGTCGGCGAAGGTCTCGACGGAGCCCAGCACGTGGTCGGCCTTCTTGCCGCGCATCTCGACATATTCGCCGGTCTGGTGCGCGTCGTCCGCCAACGGATATACCAGAAGCTCGAAGAGGAATGGTATGTCATGGCGCCGGCAGGCCTCGCCGATGCGCTTGACGAAATCCTTCTGGTGCTCGTTGGCAGCCTTGCCGGCGTCGGGCCGGTACCATGCCAGCACCTTGACCGCGTCCCCGCCCATGCGCTTGATCTTGGCCACCGACCAGTGGTCGATCTCCCTGGAAAAGCGGCCGTCAGCGGTCTCCTCGTAGAACGAATCCTCCAGCGTCACGATCAGCCCTTTCTGGGGCGAAAGCAGATGCAATCCGCGCGGAATGGCGAAATGCGGATCGAGCAGCATTGCCGACGCCTCCGACTGCAGCGTCTCGATGAGCAGCGCCTTGAAACCGGCGACATCGTCATAGGGCGCTTCGGCGGTGCCGTAATACTTCGCGATCGGACCCTTGATGGGCGGCCGCTGATCAACCGCCGTCATCTTGAAGAAGCCCGCGGCATCCGCCATCCGGCGCATCCCCCAAAGCTTGCCCGGCGTCAGCTCGATCATGCCCTTTGCCCCATGAACTGCTCTACCTCCTGGCGGTTCGGCGTTCCCGCGCGTCCGCCGAAGCGCGTGCATTTGATGGCGGCCGCGGCGTTGGCGAAGCGGATCGCGTCGATCTCGCCCCTTCCCTCGCCGAGCGCCAGAGTGAAGGCGCCGTGCCAGATATCGCCGGCGCCGAGCGTGTCTAACACCTCCGTCTCGAAGGCTGGAACCCTGCACGGCGCATTTTCGTCGAGATAGATGACGCCGCGTGGCCCGTCTGTGACGCAGAGCCACGCCTTCGTCTGCCTGACGGCGTCCTGAAGCGCCTTTTCCAGTCCGTCGATGCCGGTGAACTCGCGCAGCCCCTGCGCGGAGAAGGCAACATGCGAAGCGAGTTGCAAGGCTTCCGCCGCCTCCGCGATCGGCGGTTCGGCGTCGAGCACGCCTGGACGGGAGCGGGCCCTGGCCGCCGCAAGCAGTGCCGCCGCGCCCTGCGGCCACCGTGTATCGGCAAGCGCGGCGTCGAAATCGCCGGGCATCGCATCTTGCAGCCAGCCCGCGTCGAAGCTCAGATTCGGATCGCGGAAATTGACGATCTGTCGTTCGCCCGCGGCGTCGATGAAAACCGACGAGAAGGATGAACGGCCGCCCGGAAAGCGCCGCGCAAGCGTGCAGTCTACGCCCTCGGCCTCGAGGTCGGCGACGATCATCGCGCCGACCGGATCGTCGCCAAGGCGCGCCGCCAGCCGCGCCGTGCCCCCCAGGCGGGCGACAGCCACGGCCGCGTTCGCCCCGCAGCCGCCGCCGACGATCGCCGCGTCCTTAGCGCGATGTTTTTCCGCACGCGTCGGCATCTCGTCCAGGAGAAAGACGAAATCGACCACGGCGACACCAGCGATGAGGATTGCGGCCATCGGGATAGGATGCTCGAGCGCTTCACTGCGCGGAACGGGTGACGCTGCGACGATAGCGGGTCTTATATAAGTTACAAGACTCAATCGCCGACGATCGACGCGTCATCCCTGGGATTCCTGGAGCAGGATCGCCGTGCACGCGCTCTTGCCCCATGCCGAACGTGCGCATACCTATGACGCCTACGATTGCAAAGCGAAGTGCGTCCATGCCCGTCGTTCATCTCGAAGACCGCGCGATCCTCACCGTCTCAGGCCCTGACGCCGAGCATTTCCTGCAGAACCTGATCACGACAGATCTTTCTCCACTGAAGGAAAAAGAAGCGCTGCCCGGCGCGTTACTCTCGCCGCAAGGCAAGATCCTGTTCGATTTCCTCGTTTCGCGAGCGCATGACGGAGCATTCCGCCTCGAATGCCGCGCCGAAATCGCCGATGATTTCACAAGGCGGCTCGTTCTGTACAAGCTTCGCGCGAAGGTCGATGTCGCCGCTGCGGTGACCCCAGTCGCCGTCATCTGGGGCGGCGGAGGCACGCAGGAGGCCTTTGCAGACCGCCGCTTCGGCAAGGAGGCAGTCCAGCGCCGCTACGATCCGCCGCTGCCCGTTGCGGATGCCGGCCCGCGGGAATGGGAGGCCTTTCGCATCGCGTGCGGCATCGCGGAGAGCGGCGCCGATTATGCGCTCGGCGATGCCTTCCCGCACGATGTCCTCCTCGACCAAGTCGGCGGCGTCGGCTTCAAGAAGGGCTGCTATGTCGGGCAGGAAGTCGTCTCACGCATGCAGCACAGAGGGACGGCGCGGCGGCGGGTCCTCATCGCGCGCGGCGAACGCTCACTCCCCGCCTCGGGCGGGGAGATCTCAGCCGGCGGCCGCACCCTCGGCACGCTTGGCTCCGTCTGCGGCCGCGAAGGCCTCGCCATCGTCAGGATCGACCGCGCCAAGGACGCCATGGATCGCGCCGAACCAATCACGGCGGGTGACGTCCCGATCGTGCTGGCAATCCCGGAATGGGCGAAATTCACCTGGCCGGTGCCCACGGACACCCCAGCCGGAAACGCCTGATGCCCGATCGCGAGGGGGCGCCTCCGCGCGCGTGGCAGCGCATGCTTTCCGGGCGGCGGCTCGACCTGCTCGACCCTTCGCCGCTCGATATCGAGATCGCCGACATCGCCCATGGTCTTGCGCGCGTGGCGCGCTGGAATGGCCAGACGTTCGGCGATCATGCCTTCTCGGTCGCGCAGCATTCCCTCCTGGTGGAAGAGATCTTCGCGACGCTGTCGCCCGAGGCCACATCCACCGACAGACTGGCCGCGCTTCTCCACGACGCGGCGGAATACGTGATCGGCGACATGATATCACCCTTCAAGTCGGCCGTCGGCGGCGGCTACAAGGAGGTGGAGCGGCGGCTCCAGCACGCCGTCCATGTCCGCTTCGGCTTGCCTCCGGAACCGCCGGAGGCGACGCGCCGGGCAATCAAGCGCGCCGACCAGATCGCCGCCTATTTCGAGGCGACGCAACTCGCCGGCTTTTCCGGCGCCGAGGCGGTACGCTATTTCGGACGTCCGCGCGGCATAGCCGCCGGCCGGTTCGACTTCACGCCGCGTCCAGTGAAAAGCGTGGAGAGGACCTTTCTGAAGCGCTTTGCCGCACTCGACGGATCCCGTACGCCGACTCGGGATTAACGGCATCTTATCGGATTGTCGGGCAATGCTGCCGCTTTACGGGGGGCTACGATCCATACGTGCGTCCCTCGGCAACCGAGAGCTCCTGTGCGCATATCGGCCCTATACAGCCCGATCCATCGCGTCTCGCACGAACAGTTGCTGGGCTCCTTGTGCCTGCTCTACGCCATCGCGGCTTTTGCCATCGCGCCGGCGAACTACGCCATCTTCCTTTTCCAGTACGCGGTCGAGATGTCCGTGGCAGTGCCGCTCATGGGGCTTCTGGTGTTCTGCTTCCTCTCGGCTGTCGAAAGACCTCTTTCGCCGTTGGCCGGACTGCGAATCATCCTTGCGGAAAGATTTCTGCCGGTTGCGATAATCACAGTCTACGCGCTGCTCGGCCTGGCCGCGTTCACGACTTTCAAGTTCCACATGCCCGACATCGTTCCCTACTACGCGGACAGATGGCTGGCGGACATCGACGAGCGCATCCATGGCGGAGCGCCATGGCAGTTCCTCCACCGTCATTCGCCGGTCTGGGCGGCTGCGGTTGTTGAATTCGCCTACATCAAGCTCTGGTTTGCGGAATGGTTCGGAATGCTGATGTTCGCGGCGGCTTCGGCGAAAGGGCGGATGCGGACGCATTACCTATGGGCGTTCGCGCTGACGATGTTCCTGATCGGAACGGTCCTCGCCACACTCTTCTCATCCGTCGGCCCGATCCTCTACGATCATTTCAATCCCGGCGGACGCTTCGCGGGCCTCGTGCCGGCGCTTATGGTCAGCCCGCACAACATGCACGTGATGACTTACTCTGCTTATCTTCTCTCCAGCTACAATTCCGGTCAGCCAAGCTTCGGGACCGGCATCTCCGCCATGCCGAGCGTGCATGTCGCGATCGCCGTTCTCAATGCCTGGTATCTGACGCGGCTGAACCGCTGGCTCGGCGTTCTTGGCTGGCTTTTCGCAGCCGTGATTTTTTTCGGATCGGTCTATACGGGGTGGCACTATGCCGTCGACGGCTACGTGTCGTTCCTGGTCGTTACCCTGATCTGGTGGCTATCCGAGCGCGCTCTTCGCCGATCGGCCGAAGAGGCCTAGCCTCTCACCGGCCCTGCCGCTCGAGCCGATCGATGAACCATTGGGTCAGGCGCGCCCAGACCTGGTCCTTCTCGCCTGAATCCTCGCATCCATGGTCTAGGTTGGGATTGTCGTTCACCTCGATGACGAAGACGCCATCGGGGGTTTCCTTGAGATCCACGCCATAAAGTCCGTTGCCGATGCAGCGGGCCGCGCGCACGGCCGAGTCGATCACCGCCGACGGCGTGTTCTGGAGGGTGAACGTGCGAAAGCCACCCTCGTCGGGCCGGCCACGGCGATCATGGTTGACGATCTGCCAGTGCTTCTTGGCCATCAGGTACTGCACGGAGAACAGCGGCTCCCCGCCCAGCACGCCGATGCGCCAGTCGAATTCGGTGGGCATGTATTTCTGCGCGATCAGGAGGTCGGAATCCTCCAGCCATAGCTCCGCCAGCCGCTTCAGTTCCTCGAAGCTTGCCGCCTTCTTCACGCCGCGGGAAAAGGCGCTGTCGGGAATCTTCACGACCATCGGAAATCCGAGCGTCTGCGCCGCCATCTCGAGGTCGCCCGTCCCCGCGATCATCACGGTCGGCGGCACAGGCACCTTGTTCGAATTCATCAATTCGTTGAGATAAACCTTGTTGGTGCAGCGGATCATCGACAACGGATCGTCGATCACCGGCATGCCTTCCTGTTGCGCGCGGCGCGCGAACCGGTAGGTGTGGTTGGTGATTGCCGTGGTCTCACGAATGAAAAGCGCGTCGTAGTTGGCCAGCTTGGCCAGGTCCTTCCTGGTGATCGGCTCGACCTCGACGCCCATCTTCTCGGCGATCCTTGACCAGTGCTTGAGCGACTGGATGCTGGAGGGCGGCAGCATCTCGTGCGGATCGATCAGCGTGGCGAAACTGTAGCGCGCGGACGTTCGCGTCTTGGTGTCGCGCCATTCCCGCTTCGTGTAGTTCTCCAGCCCTTCCAGGAAGCGCGGCTTGTCGCCCGGCGCGATCCGCGCCAGCGACAGCAGGCCGATCTTGGTGATCGACGCCCATTCCCCGTCCTTTACCCTCACTTCCAACGCCGGCGCCCGGAACCAGTCGAAGAGCAGCCGGCAGAATCTGTCGAGCGCCTTCATTGGTCCGTTGCCGAAGAACACGGTGATCGAGGCGGGAAATTCGCCGCCCAGTTCCTTGCGGCACTTGTTCAGCGCCTGCTCAAGTTCCGGCAACGTGCTCTCGTAGAGCTTGTGCTCGGACAGATCGATCATCGTCTCGACGGTGGGGATGACCCGGTGGCCGCGCGAACTGGCCAGGAGCGAGGCATAGTAGCCGCGGCTCTGGTAGGCGTAGCTGTTGGAGAGATTGATGACTTTCGGGCGCTGGCTCCTGAACAGCGAAGGATGGGCCAGGTAATCGCGGTTGGTGATGATCTTGTGCGGGGTCGCGAACTGGTCGAGATCGCTCTGCCTGCCCGTCAGGATGACCCAGGTCATTGTCGCCTTCCAAGACTCATTGTCGTCTTCCCAGAATAACGGCGGCGCGCAATCCTTCCCGGCCGTACTGCGCCATGGCCATGAAGATCGAATGGGGTATCGGAATGCTCGCGGCGTCGGCCTTTGTCTCGCCACGCTCGTCCTCGACCCATGGATCGTGCAGGATGATATGGTCGCCATCGTCGCCGATGGCCAGCACCCAGTGCGGTACTTTCTTGCCGAACATGATGAAGCCGCTCACAAGCACCATGACCAGGCGTCCGTCGGCAAGCGCGCGGCGGATGTCCTCCAACCCGAAATTCCGGTATTCCACCGGAATGCCATAGGCGTCGGCGCGATTGCGGAAGTCGACCTGGGCCAGTTCCATCACGCGGCGTTTTTCGTCGCTGCGGACCGATTGGAGGAAAAGCGCGCCCAGGAAGGAGACGATGATCTGCGGCGCAAGCCCATGTTCATAGGCCGCCACGGCGAGCCCGAACGGTTCGCAGCCTCCCGGCCCGGACATCATGAAGATGGTCGTCGCCTCGCGCCACAGCCTCACTTCCATCACCGCGTCGGGACTGAAGCCGGGCTCGAAGGCGGCCTTCGCCATCAGCAGGCAGGCAGGCCCGCACGTGAATTCCTCGGTCTGCTCGTAGTAGGGAACGGTCGTCGCGAAGGGTGCGTCGCCACGCAGCATCTTCTCGTAGCGCAAAGCTGTCGCGCCGTCCTCGTAATAGTCGGGCTCCTGCCCTATGCGCCGGTAGCCGTTCTTCTCGTAAAGCGCGATGGCGCGTGGGTTATCCTCCCGCACCTCGAGCCGCAGGATCAGCCGGTCGTTTTCGTAAGCCGCGTCCTCGGCCGCTTCGAGCAGGATCCTGCCGATACCCTGCGCGGCGACGTCTGCGGCCGTGGCGATCGAGTAGAGCCGCGCCACCGCGCTGCCTCTTCGATAGAGGACCACGCAATAGCCGAGCGGGCCGGTGCCCCGATCCGCGGCGAGTACCGCCGCCGTATCGTTCTCGATCAGCAGGCGAAAGGAGCGGCGCGAGATGCGATCGGTGCTGAACGCAGTGTTCTCGATCGCCACGAGGGCATCGATGTCAGCGGCGAGCGCGGCGCGGATTCGGACGTTCATGCTTGAACGGTAGTTCCGTGAAGGAAGAAAGCCGAATGCCCGAGCGGGGGCCGCCTGCGTGTCGCCTTCTTCCGCGCAGGCATTCGGCCCTACGCGCCCCAATTTGGGCTAAATTGTGGCAAAGCCGCCGCGCGCCTCGCCACCATCGCTTTCCAAGCCGACCAACGACTTGCGGGATGCAACCACCGGCTTCTGATGCGGTTGTTAGCAGACGGATTATCGGTAAATCATTGCGGACGACCTGGACAAATTCCCGAAAGGAAAATGCCTCATGGAAGCAACGACGACGCACCTCATCGACGCCGCGCAGTCGGCCATACAGGTCGCGAGCGGTCTCGCCATCGCCTATGCCTTCTCCATTATCGGCGCGGTCGTCATCCTCGTCGTCGGCTATATCGTCGCCGGACTTGCCGAGCGCTGGTCCTTTGCCGGGCTGAGCAAGGTGCGCGGATTCGACGAGACGTTGCGTATCTTTCTGTCCAAGACCCTGCGCTACGCCATACTGGTGCTCGTCGCGGTCACGGTGCTGGCACAGTTCGGGGTCCAGACGGCGAGCATCATCGCGGCTCTCGGCGCCGCCGGCATCGCGATCGGTCTGGCCCTGCAGGGCACGCTGCAGAACATCGCCTCCGGAATCATGCTTCTGGTGCTGAGGCCGTTCCGCGTCGGGGAATACATAACCGTTGGCAGCATTTCGGGCACGGTCCTCGAAATTGGACTGTTCGCGACCGAATTGCGGACCTGGGACGGACTCTATGTCATGGCGCCCAACAACCAACTCTGGAATACTGCCGTCACGAATTTCTCCAGAAATCCGCGCCGGCTCGAAGAGTGCGCCATCGGCATCGGATATGGAGACGATATCGCGCTGGCGTTGACGACGCTCGCTGCCCTGGCAGCCAATGACGGGCGCATCCTCGACGACCCGGCGCCGGTCACCTACGTCAAGGAACTCGGGGACAGCGCCGTTCTCGTCGTCCTTCGCTACTGGACGGCCTCGTCCGACTGGTGGGCGACGAAGGTCGAGATGATCAGGGCGGCAAAGGCGGCATTCGACGAGAAGGGCATCTCCATCCCCTTCCCGCAACGCGATGTCCACCACTTCAATCTTGCCAACCCGGATCAGGCGATCGAGTCGGAAGGGCCGGTGGCAGTCCCCGGCAAAGGGCCACAAGCTACCGGGGGCGGTCGGCGATCGAAGAGCGCCCCGTAACCGGGCAGCCTCCGCGGCGGCGCAAGTCAGTCATCCCGCCTCCCCGGACAGCAACTGGCGATAGGCAAGCGCGGCGAGTTTCTTGAGTTTGGCTTCGGGGGCCGTCCCGGCGATGGCGCACCCGTAGCCCTCGTCGATCCAGTAGAAGGCGCGGGCGTTGTCCTCCTGCATGAAACGGAAACCCGTGTCGGCTCGGCCGGGATCGTCGGTCACGTAAAGCGATATCCGTGCGCCGCTTGCATCCTGGTACATGAACTGCGCCGCCGTGCGATGCGCCGCCGGCAACAGGCGACCGCCCACCAGGCTGTAGCCCTCGCTGGTGAAGTCAGGCGCGACGAGGCGCAGGCCGACACGCTTCGACAGCCAGCCGACCAGGTGGTCCTTCTGGTCGGCGCCGACCTCCACGACATGCAGTTTCTCGGCGGCATAGATGACATGCGCCGCGATCGCCCGGTCCGCGATCTGTGCCCCGGTTTCGCCGCCGGGCCCCGTCGATCTCCATTGCGCCGCCGCGAAACCGCCTATCCCGCCGACCGCGAGGATGACGGCGGCGGCAAGCGAGCGCCAAAGCACGTCGCGTTTGGCAACATGCCGGTCGAACTGCGTGGCGGCCTCCTTCAGGCGGGAAGGAACTTTTTCCTCGAGCACGCCCGCGAAAGCCGACCGCAGCGCCTCCGCGTCCTGACGGTAGCGGTCGTGCCTGGCCCTCATCTCGGGATTGCGCTCCAGCCACCGTGCGAACGCCGCGACGTCGTCGTCCGGCAATTCGCCATCGATGGCCAGATGAATATCCCGTTCCGTGAAATCTCTCTGCTGCATTCAGTCAACTACCCTGATCGACTTTCGCCGCGTCGTGTCGTCGAGAAGCGCGCGCAATTCCTCGCGACCGCGCGAAACCCTGGACATCAGCGTTCCGGCCGGTATGCCCAGCGCGTCCGCCGCTTCCGCGTAGCTGAGCCCCTCCACCGTCACCAGCACCAGCGCCGCGCGCCGGTCGGCGCCAATCGATTGCAGCGCATCGACGACGTCGCGAAAGGCAAGCGCGTCCAGTTGCGACGGTTCGGAAGCGACGCCGCCCGCATCCTCGTAGGAAATCGGGAACGACTCGCCGCGGCGTCGGGACCGGCGCGCCTGGTCCACGAACAAATGATGCATGATCGTGAACAGCCAGCGGCGCGGGCTGTCGTCCGTCTGCCAGTTGTCGAGACGCCGCAGCGCCCGCTCCAGGCAATCCTGGACCAGGTCGTCGGCAGCGTCGCGGTCGCGCAGGAGCGCACGCGCGTAACGCCGCAGGCGTGGTATTTCCGCGAGTATCGCGGTGCGTTTGTCGATCATCGCCTGCCCGCAATCGGCGGTGGCATGCCCCTCATCGGCTCCACGCGGTGACCCTTCGGCCGAGTTCAATTTCTGTCAATGGGGTGAACGACCCCTGGGCAGCATTATTCCCTGCCCGGCATGCATCAGGAAAATTGAACCGTTGCGCGCAACCTATTCGTTTGATTGGCCGCCTCATATCACTAGGATTGCCGCTCCGCCGGAGAGTCCGCAATGAGCACCGCCCACGCCGCATCCCGTCCAACGATCAGTTTCCCCTGGATGGTAATCATCTGCGGTTGTGCGATCGCCGCTCTCAATTTCGGTCCGCGCTCGGCGATGGGCTTCTTCCAGCTCCCGATGTTGTCCGATCGCGGCTGGGACCGCACCACCTTCGGCCTGGCGATGGCCATCCAGAACCTGCTTTGGGGCCTCGGGCAGCCGATCTTCGGCGCCATCGCCGACCGCTACGGCACCTGGCGCGTGCTGGCGCTGTCCGCGGTCATCTACGCGATCGGCCTCATCCTGATGGCGACGGCCCATTCGCCCGGTATGCTTGACCTCGGCGCGGGCGTACTGGTCGGGCTCGGCGTCGCCGGCGGCTCCTTTGGCATCATCCTGTCATCGTTCGCGCGAAATGTATCAGCGGAAAGACGAAGCTTCGTCTTCGGCCTCGGAACGGCGGCCGGCTCGGCCGGCATGTTCCTCTTCGCGCCAATCAGCCAGGGGCTGATCGAGGCCTATGGCTGGTTCAATGCGCTTTTCTATCTCGCCGCGGCCATGCTCGTCATCCCGCTCCTGGCGATTCCGCTCGCCGGCAATGCTCGGACCGGCCTCGTGTCCGCGGCGGTGGCAGAGCAGTCCATGCGCGAGGCGCTGCGGGAGGCGCTCGGGCACCGCTCCTTCCTGCTGCTGACGGCGGGATTCTTCGTCTGCGGCTTCCAGCTCGCCTTCATCACCGTGCATTTCCCCGCCTATCTCGGCGACATCGGTATCGCGCCGCGCTACGCTGTCATCTCGCTGGCGCTGATCGGCTTCTTCAACATTATCGGCTCGCTCGCTTCGGGCTATATCGGCCAGCACTACTCGAAGCGGATATTCCTGGCGCTGATCTACCTGGCTCGGGCAGTGGCCGTCACCGCCTTCATCCTGTTGCCGGCATCGCCCGCGAGCGTCATCACGTTTGCCGTGATCACGGGCCTGCTGTGGCTCGCCACCGTGGCACCGACGAATGGATTGGTGGCAGTGATGTTCGGCACTCGGCATCTCGGCATGCTCGGCGGCGTGGTCTTCCTATCCCACCAGGTGGGCTCTTTCCTCGGCGTCTGGCTCGGCGGCTACCTGCGCGACGCCTTCGGCAGCTACAACGGCGTATGGTGGCTGAGTGTCGCCCTGGCGCTGTTCGCAGCCGTCGTCCACTGGCCGATCGCGGAAAGGCCGGTGCCGCGACTGGAACTCGCCCCGGCGGAATAGGTGGGCTCAGGCGTCCGCGCGGCCGGAGAGATTCTCGGCCGGAAAGATCGAGCAGGTCTCGGTTCCGAAGGCGAGCAGCTTGCCGTGCCCGTCCTTCAGCGTCGCCTCCGAGACCGCGAGCGTCCGGCCCCGGTGAATGACGCGCCCCTCGCACACGACCTCGCCGGTGCGCGGCGTGATCGGGCGCGTCAGGTTCACCTTGAACT
>JBQCFA010000180.1:0-3681 GCA_051959695.1 Rhizobiaceae bacterium | reverse complement strand
TTGCCGGCGCCCATCAGGCCGACGAGGACGATCGACCGCTCGCCCAGGCGGGCGAGCAGCATGGTGGCGTCCTCCGGCGTCGTATCGGCGGTTGCGGTCATCGTCGTTCGTCGCGGCGCGTGAAATTCCCGTCGCAGGCGTAACGACATGAAAAGCCGGTTTGCGTCAAGCGCGGCCAGGTCGGGTCGCCACCCGCGGGTCAGAGGATGGCCCCCTGTTCCAGCAAAAGTCGACGTAGGCGGCCGATATCGGTGCGCTCGTCACCGGCGGCAAGCGCGGCGGATATCCCGGCCGCATGGCCGGTGGCGAAGGCCGTGCCCATGACGCGGACGGACCCGTAAGCGTCGGCGTCGCTACCGACGACGCGCCCGGCGAGACGCAAATTGACGATGTCTCGCGCCTCGACCGCTCCGCTTGGCACGTCGAAGAAGCCTTCTCCGCCGACATCGACGAAGCGTGCGCGCCCCGGCGCTTCATGCACCTCCATGGGCCAACTCGCCCGGGCGATCGCGTCGTCGGATCGATGGCCGGCCAGTACGTCTCCGCCGATCACATCCCGCCGTGAAAAGGGCCGGCGCGTCTCACGGATGCCGACCTGCGGTCCCGTGGCGACGATATGGGCCTTCTCGAAGCCAGGATGGCGGCGCAACACTTCGAGATTCGCCCAGGCCTGCTCGCGCGCGGCCGTTTCGGCGTCGGTGAGGCTGCCGCCGGTAATGCCGTCCGTCGCAAGGTCGATCGCCGTCCACCAATACGCTCCGGTCATCGGTAGTCTGACCAGGACGCCGCCGTCCTCGCGAAGGATGGGCCGGTCGGCGTTCGCGTTGTAGTCGCGGATGATCTCGGTCATCAGCGCTCGGTCAAATTTCGCATCTGGCGCGACGCCGCCGATACGGATAGGCAGCGAGGCCGGCTGGAGATGCGCGCCGGGGCCACCCTGCTGGCTCAGCGCCGCCCCCGCGGCCGCCGACAAGGTGGCTTCCCCGCTCGCATCGACGAAGGCCGATGCCTCGACCGTGGTCATCCCGGAATGGTCGAGCAGGTCGACGGAAACAATCCGATCGGCTTCGACCGCGGCCGAAAAAAGCCTCGTATGCAGGCGAAGCTCGACGCCGGCGCCGAGCGCGACGCGGTCGAATGCCAGCTTCACAGCCTCCGGATCGAGCATGATCACCCAGTACCCGCTCTTAGAAACGATCGGGGAGACGTCCAATCCGAGCGCCTCAAGCTCCCCAAGGACCTCGCGGCCGATGCCTGCCACGCTGGGGATAGCTTTCGGCCCCGAGAGGAAGAAGCCGCAATAGGCAAGCACTTGCGCATTCGTCGCTGCGCCTCCCATGAAGCCGTAGCGCTCGACGAGCAATGTGCGGCTTCCCGTGCGGGCCGCGCCCACGGCCGCGGAAAGGCCGCCGGCGCCGCCGCCGATCACGACGACGTCATATTTCTCGATAGTCCTGGTCATTTGCCGCAATTCCGCTTTCCGCGCCCCTCGGTAGGGGTTTCGACCCAAAGCGGACGCAAGACAACCCAAGGGCCGCATAAACAGTGAAGCCGGATTGCCGTGCCGATCCTAGGCCGCTACGTCAGGACCATGCGGGATTGACGACGCCGGTCGGCCGGAAAGCCGCGCTATCGTGCCTGGAGCGGCCGGTTGAAACGGTCAAAGTCTTGAATCAATCAAGTCCCCGTCTCATAAAGGGACAGGGCGCAGGTGGTGGATTCGGCTCCGGCTGGATGTCGTGACCTCAGCGGCGGAGGCGATACCGGACTATGCCGACCCTTTTCAGGTTCCTTACGACCATCCTCTTTCTGGTGGGCCTCTTCTATGCGGCCATGTTCGCACTTGTCTGGTACGTGAGGCCGAACGAGGGCCAGATCACCGTCCGCATTCCGGTCGAAAAAGTGAACCCGAAGCCGGCGCCGGACGGTGGGGCGGAGCCGGCCAGGCGGGTCGGCGATCAAGCCAGGCAATGAAGGGAGGCGCGCGCATAGAGGCGTTCCTCGAAATGATGAGCGCCGAGCGCGGCGCCAGCGAGAACACGCTTCTGTCCTATCGCCGCGATCTCGAGGACGCCGCGGAATTCATGGCAGCAAATGGCTGCTCGATCGACGACTCGGCTTCGGCCGACCTCAGCGCGTATATGGCCGACATCGCGAGGCGCGGCTTTGCCGCTTCCTCGCAGGCGCGGCGGCTCTCGGCGCTTCGGCAGTTCTACCGTTTCCTCTACTCGGAAGGGCTGCGCTCCGACGATCCGAGCGGGACGGTGGACAGCCCACGCAAGGATCGGGCGCTGCCGAAAGTGCTCGGAGAGGAGGAGGTAACCAGGCTTCTGGAACGGGCGGCGTACGAAGCGGCGGACGAAAGCCTTTCCGACGGTCAGCGGCTTGGCGCAATTCGCATGCAGGTCATGATCGAGTTGCTTTACGCGACGGGACTTCGGGTTTCCGAATTGATCGCTCTGCCCGTGGCGGTGGCGCGGCGCGACGAACGCTTCTTCATCGTCAGGGGCAAGGGCGGGAAGGAACGGATGGTGCCGCTCTCCGGCAAGGCGCGCGAAGCGCTGAAAGTCTGGCTCGACGAGCGCGGCAAGGAGCCGGCGACATCCGAGAGTCCGTGGCTCTTCCCTGCCGCGTCGGAGGGAGGCTTCCTGCCGCGACAGGTGTTCGCGCGTGACCTGAAGGGGCTCGCTGCCCGCGCCGGCATTGCCGCCGCCAGGATATCGCCGCATGTGCTGCGCCATGCTTTCGCCAGCCATCTCCTGCAGAATGGCGCTGACCTCAGGGTGGTGCAGCAATTGCTGGGCCATTCGGACATTTCGACGACCCAGATTTATACGCATGTGCTGGAAAAGCGGCTGGTGGAACTGGTGAGCCGGCATCACCCGCTTGCCGATCACGACCCGTAACGTTATTTGAAACGCAGAATTACCGGTGCCGCTGGCGCCGTAGGTGAGGATCGCACCCCGAGTTTTGGCCAGTTTTCCGGCAAGGCATGTACAATTATCTAGATTTCGAAGGCCCCGTCCGAGACCTCGACGGCAAGATTCTGGAGCTGAAGAAGCTCAGCGAGGCCGGTGAAGCGGTCGACGTGGCGGACGAGGTCGCGCGGCTGGAGAAGCGCTCGCGCGACGCGTTGCGCGATGCATACAAGGCGCTCAACCCGTGGCAGAAGGCCCAGGTCGCGCGTCACCCGGACAGGCCGCACTGCCTTGACTACGTACGCGGGCTGTTCACCGATTTCACGCCGCTCGCCGGCGACCGTTCCTTCGGCGACGACGAGGCGATCGTCGGCGGCTTCGCGCGTTTTCGGGGCGAACCGGTCGCTGTCATCGGCCAGGAGAAGGGCAATGACACCAAGAGCCGGCTGAAGCACAATTTCGGCATGGCGCGTCCCGAAGGCTATCGCAAGGCGATCCGTCTGATGGACCTGGCCGACCGCTTCGACCTGCCGGTGGTGACGCTGGTCGACACGGCCGGCGCCTATCCGGGCATCGATGCGGAGGAGCGCGGGCAGGCTGAAGCGATCGCCCGTTCGACGGAGAAATGCCTGTCCATCAGGGTACCGATGGTATCCGTGGTGATCGGCGAGGGCGGCTCCGGCGGCGCGATCGCGTTGGCGACGGCAAACCGCGTCTACATGCTGGAGCATTCCATCTATTCGGTCATCTCGCCGGAAGGGGC
>JBQCFA010000179.1:0-4368 GCA_051959695.1 Rhizobiaceae bacterium | reverse complement strand
GCAATATCTGTGGCCGCTGCTGGTCACCAATTCCAACGACATGAACACCATCATCATCGGCCTGAAGAAAATGGTTTCCTTTGCCGATGCCGATACGCAATGGCACCTCGTCATGGTCACCTGCATCCTTGCCATCCTGCCGCCGATCCTGGTGGTGGTGCTGATGCAGCGCTGGTTCGTGAAGGGCCTCGTCGAGAGCGAGAAATGAATGGCGACGATCGCGCTGCGTGACGTGAAGAAGAGCTATGGCCGCACCGAGGTCATCCACGGGATCGACCTCGACGTGGCCGACGGCGAGTTCATCGTGATCGTCGGGCCGTCCGGCTGCGGCAAGTCCACGCTCCTGAGGATGGTCGCCGGGCTGGAAGATATCAGTTCGGGCGAAATCGAAATCGGCGGCCGCGTCGTCAACAGGCTCGAGCCGCGCGAGCGCGACATCGCCATGGTGTTCCAGAATTACGCGCTCTATCCGCATATGAGCGTCTTTGACAACATGGCCTACGGGCTGAAGATCGCCGGGCGTTCCAAGCAGGAGATCCGCGAGCGCGTCGACGTCGCGGCCGAGATGCTGGAACTCAAGCCCTATCTCGACCGCAAGCCGCGGGCGCTTTCAGGAGGCCAGCGGCAGCGCGTCGCCATGGGCCGGGCGCTGGTGCGCCAGCCGGCGGCTTTCCTCTTCGACGAGCCGCTGTCCAACCTCGACGCCAAACTGCGTGTGCAGATGCGGCTCGAGATCAAGTCAATGCAGCGCAAGGTCGAGACAACCTCGCTTTATGTCACCCACGACCAGGTCGAGGCGATGACGCTGGCCGACCGGCTGGTAGTCATGAATGGCGGCCATGCGGAGCAGATCGATACGCCGCTCGACGTCTATCGCGAACCGGCCACGACCTTCGTTGCCGGGTTCATCGGTTCGCCGGCGATGAACATCATGGCGGCCACGGTGGCCGAAAGCGGCAAGGGGCTCGAGCTCGACGGCGGCGGGTCGGTGAAGCCGCGCGATACGAAGCTGCCGGAAACAGGGCGCAAGGTCTATCTCGGCATCCGGCCCGAGCATCTGTCGCCTGTGCAGGATCTCAACGCCGACCTCAGGCTCGCCGTGGAGGCCGTGGAGACGCTTGGCGCCGACACGCTGGCGCATGGTCGGCTGGCGGACGCCGGCGGAACGGGAGGTGAAATGGTCGCGCGGCTGCCGGGGACCTCCGCGGTCAAGCCCGGCGACGTGCTGCCGCTCGCCATAGAGCCGGGCATGGCGCATCTCTTCGACCGCGAGAGCGGTAAACGGATCAGCCCGGCGTAAGCAGCCGCCCCAAGGTATCCCGGTTGCCCGGCTTCCCACCTATGGAACCGGCGTCGCGTCGCAGGGTTTTGCCAACCTCATAGGAGGTTGCGATGATCCGCAAGCTTAAATCCGGCGAATATCGTCTCTATTCGCGCAAGGTTGATCCCAAAACCCATAAGCGACGAAATCTGGGTACATTCAAATCCCGCGAGGCCGCAGAAAAGCACGAGCGCGAGGTCCAATATTTCAAGCGTCACTAGCGCTTGTCGCGTGCCTCGGCGGCCGTTGTCAGCCGAGGCCTTCACGAAGCCGCTGTTGCGGCGATGGGCCGTCAGCTCGCGGGCTTCACTCCGTTCAGCCCGGCGATGATGTCGGAAAGCATCGGCACGTAGTCGTCGCCCCGGCCCTGGGCGACGGCGGTCGCGAACGAGTTGCGCGTCGCCGCCTGAAGCGGATTGGCGACATCGCTCGCCTGGGCGAAGGCGGCAAGGTAGTTCATATCCTTCAGCGCGTTGCGGAGCGCGAATTTGTGCGCATCGCGGTCGCGCTCGAGCACATATTTGAAGAAGGTGCGGTAGAACGGGCAGTCCATGCGGCCATCGCGGATGACGGCGTCGAAGACCTTCGGCGTCAACCCGGCCTTGCCGGCCAGCGCCAGCGCCTCGGAATAGATGGCGGCATAGCCCATAGCGACGAAATTGTTGAGGAGCTTCATGGCGTGGCCGGAGCCGGTCGGGCCGGTATGGACGACGCGGCCGGCGAAACAGTCGATGACCGGCCTTGCCCGGGCCACGACCTGATCCTCGCCGCCGACCATGACGTCGAGGGTGCCTTCGGCGGCGTCCTTCGGCGTGCGGCTGAGCGGAGCGTCTATCAGCGTGATGCCCCCTGGCGCCAACTCGCGCGCCAGTCGCATGGTGGAAGAGGGGTCGGAGGTCGAGCAGTCGACGATCAAAAGCGGCTTGCCGGCGGCCGCGAGGCCGTCAGGCCCGTTGACGATCGCCTCAACTTCCGGGCTACCGGTGACGCACAGGAAAACGATGTCGCAGGCCTCGGCGAGTTGGCGCGCCGTCCTGGCTTCGGACGCTCCGCGTTTCACCAGGTCCTCGACGGGCGCCCGGTTGCGGTGGCCGAGCACCGTCAGCGGCCAGCCTTTGCCGACGATGTTCGACGCCATGCCGTGGCCCATCAGCCCGACGCCGACGAAGCCGATCTTTTCCTTGGTCATAGGTTTGCTCCCGAGAATCTGGTCGGGGCGAACTTAGAGCGATCGGCCTTCAATTGAAATTCGGAAACCGCAACGAAAAAGGCGGGGTAGAAACCCCGCCTTCCACTTGCATCGCAGGCGGCGCGTGCCGTGCACGGCCACCAGTACATCCGTGGCTTGCCGGGCCGGAAAATTCCTGGGCTTTCGCCTTGGAGGCAAGAACGCGCCGGCTCAATTCGTCCGGCCTGTCGCGTCGATGTGCCGATTTTCCCGGCCGCGCCTTGTCAGCCTGCGGCGGTGAGGTTCTGCGCGGCGGACTTGCCGGTACGGCGGTCCTGCGCGACCTCGAAATTGACCTTTTGACCTTCGGCCAGGCCGTTCATGCCCGAACGCTCCACGGCCGAGATGTGCACGAACACATCGGGGCCGCCGGCATCCGGCTGAATGAAGCCGTAACCCTTCTGATCATTGAACCATTTCACGGTTCCAGTCGCCATTTTTCTATTCCTGTCGTGTTTGCCTAGTTCTGGTCCATCAGGACCGGTGGTCGAGATTTTGGAGATAGACGTCAGCAAACGCGACCAGAGTGGAAGTGGCGCGGGCCTTAGATCGATCGGCCGAAATCAACGCCACGCATATAATGGCGGACGCGGCGCGAGGCAAGAGCCTGCCGGGAGCAAGGCGGGCTTGGCCGGCAGCCGCGCTGTCCTATCTAGGTCGTTGCCGGATGGCGAAGGCAGGCATACAGGCATAATCTCCGCCCGTTCAGGATCCATTCACTATAAGTTGGGAGGCTGTCATGAAAACGCTGATCGTGGCTTCGTTCGTGGTGCTGACCGCCTTCCCCGCGCACGCCATATCCCGCTACAATTCGATGAGCATGAGCTGCGAGGGCGCGCGGGCGCGGATCGCGAGCGAAGGCGCCGTGATCCTCCGCTACCGTTCGGCGCGGCACCCGGGCCTCACGCTCTACAATCGATATGTCTCCGACGCGCGCTTCTGCGCGCTGGGAGAGGGCACGGCGGTGGATTCCGTTCCGACCAAGGACAATCCGCGATGCGTCGTGCTGATGTGCCGCGACATCACCTACGACGCGCCAGACGACTGATTTCGCCGCGACGGACCCCCGGCCGTCCCGAACGCTTTGCCTCAGAAACCGAAGGATTGTTGCGCCGGCGGCGGCGGGCCGACACGCACGCCCTCCATCGCAAGCAGCCGCTCCTTGGCGGCCGCGCCGCCCGGCGCGGAGAACCCGCCGATCCTGTTTCCGGCGGCGAGGATGCGATGGCAGGGCACGACGATCGGCACCGGGTTCTGCCCGAGCGCCTTGCCAGTCTCCTGCGCGCGGCCCTTGTGGCCAGCGTCCTCGGCGAGCCCGCCATAGGTCGTGGTCTGGCCGAAGCCGAGACGGCGGGCGGCGCGGTAGATCGCCATGCGGAAGCCGTCGACGCCATCGAGGTCGACCGGCACGCCGGAAAAGTCCACGGTCTCGCCCGCGCAATAGCGCTTCAGCATGCCGACCAGATCGGCGATCGGCGCTGGCAGGTCGGCACTTTCCGCCGCCCGGCCGCGGAGGGTCGAAAGCAGGCGGCGCTCCGTCGCCTCGCGGTCGCGCGCCGGAAGCTGGACCCTCGTCAGCCCGCGCGCATTCCAGGCAATGCCGATCCAGCCCAGGCCGGTCTCGACCAGGGAATAGGAGACAAGTTCATCATCGGTCGCGGTCATCGTTCCGCCTTCCTGCCACGAGCGGCTTTCTATCATGAACGGCCTCTGGAACAAACCATAAACACTCTCGCTCGAGGCGATCAACCGCCGATATCGACCGCCAATGTGGGCGTGGCGGCGGCCGCGAGCCACCCGAATCCCGCCATCGCGCCGG
>JBQCFA010000178.1:0-3513 GCA_051959695.1 Rhizobiaceae bacterium | reverse complement strand
AGGATGGCCGCGCGGGTCATGCGCATCATCTGTGCGAGCACCACGAGCGTCAGCGTGGTGGCCGGCAGGGCGATCGCCGACATCCGGCTGAGAAACGGCATGCCGCCATAGACCGTCGACACGCTGGTGAACCAGCCGAGTTTGACCGCCACGAAATAGATCAGCAGGTAGCCGATGAAGAAATCCGGCAGCGATATCGCGGCGAGCGTGGAAGCCGAGATCAGCTTGTCGACGAAGCCGTTCTTGTGACGCACCGCTATCAGGCCGAGGATGATGGATAGCGGGATGGAAATGGCCGCCGCCCAGAAGGCAAGGAAAAGCGTGTTGGCGAGCCGATCGGCGATCGCCGGTCCGATCGGCAGCCCGTTGGACAGGGCCGTTCCCAGATTTCCGGTGAGAAGCCCCCCCAGCCACGCGAAGTAGCGGACATAGGCCGGCTGGTCGAGCCCGAGTTGGGCTCTCAGATTGGCCACCGCCTCCGGCGTCGCCGCCTGGCCGAGGATCGACTGGGCGACGTCGCCGGGGAGGATCTGGGTCCCGACGAAAATAAGGATCGAAACCGCGATCAGAAGGATGATGCTGAGCCCGATGCGCTGGGCGATCAGCTTGACCAGAGGCCCCCCCATGGTGCGCGGCCCTTCTAGGCCGCGACCCAGCACAAGGCCAGTGCGTAGCCGTTGCACATCTCCTGCGCGGGGTTGTTCACCCATCCTTCGACGTTCTTGCCGCTGGCGTCGATGTACTGGTTGAAGAAAGGCACGATCAGGCCGCCCTGGTCACGCATCATCATGCCCATGTCGGCGTACATCTTCTTGCGCTTGTCCTGGTCGAGTTCACCGCGCGCCGCGATGACCATCTTGTCGAATTCCGGACGCTTCCAGCGCGTATCGTTCCAGTCGGCGCTGGAGATGTAGGCCGTCGAATACATCTGATCCTGCGTCGGGCGTCCACCCCAGTAGGATTCGGAGAACGGTTGCTTGTTCCACACCTCCGACCAGTAACCATCGCCCGGCTCGCGCTTGATCTCGATCTTGATGCCCGCCTTCGCGCAGCTTTGCTGGTAGAGCGCCGCGGCATCGACCGCGCCGGGGAACGCCACATCCGACGTGCGCAGGAGGATCGAGCCCTGGTGGCCGGACTTCTTGTAAGCTTCCGCCGCCTTGTCGGGATCGAACTTGCGCTGCTCGAGCGCCGTGAACAGCGGATAGGACTCGTTGATCGGGAAGTCGTTGCCGACGGCGCCGTAGCCGCGCAGGATCTTCTCGAGCATCTCCTCGCGGTCCATCGCGAGTTTCAGCGCCATCCTGAGGTCGTTGTTATCGAAGGGCGCGGTATCGCAGAACATGTTGAAAGGATAGAAGCCCTTGCCGGAGACGTTACGGATGGTCACGCCGGGAATGCGCTTGACGAGGTCCACGATCTTCGGCTCGACGCGGTTGATCAACTGGACCTGACCGCTCTGCAACGCCGCGGTGCGGGCGGTTGCGTCGTTGATGACGATGATCTCGACCTGCGCGGCATGGCCGAGCTTGTCACCCTGCCAGTAATCCTTGAACTTCTCGCCGCCGTAGCGGACGCCGGGCTCGTTGACGGTGACCTTGTAAGGCCCTGCGCTGATGCCGGCGTTCGGATTGTCCTTGCCGCCGTTCGGCTGGATGACGAGGTGATAGTCGGCCATCAGGTAGGGGAAATCCGCATTGGCGTCCTTCAACGTGACGACGACCTCGTCGCCGCTCACCTTCATCGTGTCGATGCCCTGCAGGATGCCGAGCGCCGCCGATTTCGACTTGGCGTCGCTATGGCGTTCCAGCGTCGCGACGACATCCGCAGGCGTGACGGTCTTGCCGTTGTGGAACTGGACGTCCTTGCGGATCTTCATGGTCCAGGTCTTGGCGTCAGGCGCCGATTCGATCGATTCGGCGATGCGCTGTTCGAGGCCCCCGTCGGGCTTGAGTTCGACCAGCAACTCTCCCCAGCACTTGCCGAAGTTGAAATTGACCTGGCTGAGATTCAGCGCCGGATCGAGCACATTCGTCGATTCACCGCCCTGCAAACCGGCCTTCAGAGTGCCACCCTTGACAGGTTCGGCAGCCATGACGGCATTCGCGATCATCGAATTGGCGACGGTCGCGGTCACGCCAAGCGCGGCGGCGCGGCCAAGAAAATCGCGACGCGTCAGCCGGCCGGTCGCAACACGCTGGCTGAGATACTCAAGTTCGTTCGACATAGATGCTCCTCACTCTGGATTTGTCGTTTTTTTTGGCTTTGCTGCCGCAATATTGACGGGAAACGAGATCCATCGACAAGTCGGATTGCGACATCGGGTGGCGTAAACGATATGCCGTTCCTGGACTAAGACTTAGCCCTCGCGCCTCCCCATGAGCCCCGCCGCGGACGGCGCCGAAACGTGCAGTTCCCTTAAGCCTAGTCTGGGGCTCCCCGTCGCCCCGGTCAAGCGGCGAACGCCAGGAGCTTGTGCGCGCCTCCCGGTCGTCCGTTCCCGCAAGCGTCATTTCCCCCCAATGGCGCGCTTCCAGATCATTGCTTGCGCAGGTCCATTATCCATGCCGGCCAGAATGCTGCTTGGCAATTTGCGAAGACAAATTTGCCTGATGGGAAGCCTTACCTCGCATTATTGAAGCCCTTTACCTGTGGACGCGCGCTCATCGTCTTCTTCCCGTGCCTGGAGCCGGAACAAAGCGGTGGCGTCGCTGTTAGGCTAGAGACCCTCCTTGGAATGCGAGCAGTGCCGTGACCCACGATATCGAAGAAAGCGCGACCCACCCCGCAGACGACACCATCCAGATCGGACAATACGACCATCCAACAGGCGGTTGGGGCTCGCTCAAATCGCTTGTCAGAAAGGCCTACGGCGAGGATTTGCTGGCGTCCGGAATCTGGGGAACGCTTATGCGGCAGAACAAGGCCGATGGGTACATGTGCGTGTCCTGTTCCTGGGCAAAGCCTGCAGACCCACGACCCTTCGAGTTCTGCGAGAACGGTGCCAAGGCCACAATCTGGGACCAGACCAAGTTCCGCTGCGAGCCGGCCTTCTTCGAAGAGCACACGGTGACGGAACTCCTGGACTGGCCGGACCACGACCTCGAGAAAGAGGGGCGGCTGACGCAGCCCATGCGCTACAATCCCGACACTGATCGATACCAGCCGGTCTCCTGGGAAGACGCCTTTCGCGGGATCGGTGCCGAACTGAACCGGCTCGATCCCAAATCGGTCGTCTTCTACACGTCTGGCCGCGCCTCGCTGGAAGCCTCGTTCATGTACCAGCTCTTCGCGCGCATCTACGGTTCCTCGAACCTGCCCGACTCCTCGAACATGTGCCATGAATCGACATCCGTCGGCCTGCCGGAATCGATCGGATCGCCGGTCGGCACGGTACAGCTGGAGGATTTCCGGCAGGCCGACATGATGTTCTTCTTCGGCCACAACACCGGGTCGAATGCTCCCAGGCTGCTCCACCCGCTGCAGGACGCGCGCAAGCGCGGCGTTCCCGTC
>JBQCFA010000177.1:0-4464 GCA_051959695.1 Rhizobiaceae bacterium | reverse complement strand
GCTCCGCGCCCGAAGACCTTGCCGTCGTTGACCGCCCCGCCGAATGGATCGACCGTCCATCCCTCGCCGGCCTCGACCACGTCGATATGAGAGTTGAAATGGACGACCGGGCCGGGGCCCCGGCCTTCGATGCGCGCGACGACGTTGATGCGTGGATAGCGATCCGTGTCTCCGGGTGTTCCTTCGCCGCGGATGAAGCCGACGGTGAACCCGCGTCGCCTGAGGCGCTCGCCTATGAATTCCGCGCAAGGCGCATAGGCTTCGCCGGGTGGGTTGATGGTGGGAAACCGGATGAGGTCGGCGGTGAGCGCCACGAGTTCGTCGACCCGTGCTTCGATTGTCTTTGCAAATCTGTCGATCATGAACGGCAGGCATGCAGCGGATGCGAACGCTTGGCAAGAGCCATGGACAGGAAGCGTCCATGGCCGGATGTCGAATGGATCGCGGTCCGTCCTCGACTTCAACTTTGCGTCAGATCAGGTCTGGACAGGAACTTTTGGTTGCAAAGGCGGACTGGCATGGTCTTAAATGTTTTCGGGGTATGTGTAAGGGCGTGTAAAGGGCAGAAAATGAGGGGATTTCTTTCGGCCGTCCTGATGGGCGCAAGCATCGTTCTGGCGACAACTGCGGTTACATGGGCCGGGTCATTGGTCGCCGAGATCGATATTTCCAAACAGACCATGACCGTATCGGAATACGGACATGTCATGTACCGTTGGAGGGTTTCCACTGCCAGGTCAGGCTATCATACGCCGAGAGGGACCTACCGGCCGATCCGGCTGAACCGCATGTGGCGCTCGCGCAAATATCACAATTCGCCGATGCCCCATTCTGTCTTCTTCCATGGAGGCTATGCGATCCATGGCACCTACGAGACGCGCAATCTCGGCCGCCCAGCCTCGCATGGCTGTATCCGCCTGCATCCGGAGGATGCCGCAAGATTTTTCGCGATGGTTCAGGAGGCGGGGCTGGGCAACACGCGCATCGTCGTGACGAACTGAACGGGACGGGTGTTGCGCCTATGTCGCAATGCCGACAAAAAGAATTTACGTAGCGGAATCAGCCTTCCGGTCGTGCCGGCCAAGGCGCACGATCACACCATCAGATTCTCGGGCTATTCATCTTTAAGGGCGGTCAAGCATGTATCGGCTACTCATCGGGACGGCGATGGCGCTCATCGCAACGTCTGCATTCGCTGCGGACTCTATTCAGTCGGAGCCGGCGTCCACGCCGCATATTTCCGGCAACGTGGAAGCCTATCTCGGCGGCATCTGGATCGATCTTTCCGGTCCTTCTGCGGGCGGCAACGAACATGGATGGGCCGCGGGCGGCGCGGGACGGGTGAATTTCCCGCTCGACGCTCGCTGGAACATCCAGACCGACGCTTTGGTGGATTCGGTCTGGTTCGATGGGGTAAATATCTACGGGTATGGTGGTGCGGTGCACGCCTACTGGCGCGATCCCAGCCGGTTTGCACTAGGCGGCTTCGGCACGATCACACGATATGGCGGTGATGGCGCAGGCGGGGAACACCCCTACAGCTACACGTTCGGCCCGGAAGCGCAGGCGTATCTTGGGAACGTGACGCTCTATGGCCAGGGCTACTTCGGTCAGTTGGAGAATTTTGTCGGAGGTGAGTCGGCAGATCTGTGGGGCGTCAGGGGGATTGTGCGATACTATGCCACGCCAGACCTGCGACTCGAAGGCGAGTTGGGCTATCAGAAGATCGATTTCTCCGAGTTCTTCGAACCCGACCTCAAGACTTTCTCTGCCGCCGCCCAGGCCACCTATCGGTTCTCCGGCACTCCTTGGTCCGTCTTCGCGCGCTACCAGTTCGAGCACGTTACGGAGGATCTCGGGCCAGCAGACTTGACTGCCAATGTTCACAAAGTCATCGTCGGCCTCCGCTTGAATTTTGGCACCGGCACGCTCCTCGACGAGGACCGCAACGGCGCAACCATGGACACTGTCCGGCCGAGCGCCATCCTCTACTGAGGCCTTCGGCCGCCTTTATCGAGCGCCGCGCATTCGCGCGGCGCTTTTTCTTTAAGGCCGTAGCGCAAACCCTCCCTGGCCCTGCATAAAGTAGTGGCGTTGGAGCAGCGAGGCATTTTCTTTCCGCCATGTCCCCGATAGGACTGGATTCAGGAGGAATGCCGATGAGCGCAGAGCCGCACGTGGCGTTATCGCAGCCGATCGCCGACGAGGTGCGAAAGACCACATGCTACATGTGCGCCTGTCGCTGCGGTATCAACGTCCATCTGAAGGACGGCAAGATTCGCTACATCGAAGGCAATCGCGACCATCCGGTCAATCGCGGCGTGCTCTGCGCCAAGGGTTCCGCCGGCATCATGCAGCACTACGCGCCGGCACGGCTGCGCGCGCCGCTCCTGCGGACCGGTCCGCGCGGTTCGGGCGAGTTCCGCGAGATTTCCTGGGACGAGGCGCTGGAAACCGCCACGACTTGGCTCGGCGAGGTCCGCGCGCGCGATCCGCGGAAAGTCGCCTTTTTCACTGGGCGCGACCAGTCGCAGTCGCTGACCGGATTCTGGGCGCAGCAGTTCGGCACGCCGAACTACGCCGCCCATGGCGGCTTCTGCTCCGTCAACATGGCCGCCGCCGGGATCATGACGATCGGCGGCGCTTTTTGGGAGTTCGGCGCGCCCGATTGGGATCGCACGCGGCTCTTCATCATGTTCGGTGTGGCCGAAGACCATGATTCCAACCCCCTCAAGATCGGCATCTCGAAGCTCAAGAAGCGCGGCGCCCGTTTCGTGTCCGTCAATCCCGTCCGTACCGGCTATTCGGCCGTTGCCGACAACTGGATCGGGATCCGGCCCGGTACCGACGCCTTGCTTGTGCTGTCGATCGTGCACGTTCTCCTGAAGGCGCGGAAGATCGACCTCGACTATCTGATCCGCTACACAAACGCCCCGTGGCTCGTGATCGATGCGCCGGGCACGGCGGATCACGGGCTCTTCGCCCGCGACGCCGACGACAAGCCGCTCGTCTACGAGACGGTGACGGAACGGACAGTGCCGGCCGGAAGCAATGGCGCGCGACCGGCGCTATCAGGCTCGTTCACGCTGCCGGACGGGCGCAAGGCGCAGCCGTCGTTCCAATTGCTGGCAGAGAAATATCTCGACCCAAAATATGCGCCGGAAGCGGTCGCCGCCGAGACCGGTGTTGCCGCCGAAACGGTGCGGGGACTTGCGGCGGAAATCGCCCGCGCCGCTTTCGACGAGGCGATCGAGATCGACCAGCCCTGGACCGACATTCATGGCGAGCGACATCAGAGCTTTATCGGCCGGCCGGTGTCGTTCCATGCCATGCGCGGCATCTCGGCGCACTCGAACGGCTTCCAGACAACGCGCGCCATCCACCTCCTGCAGGTGCTGATCGGTTCCATCGATTGCCCCGGCGGGTTCCGTTTCGAGCCACCCTATCCGAAGCCGTTGGAGGCGCATCCCACGCCACACGGCAGGGCCGAGCATTTCGGCTCCAACAAGCCGCTGTCGGGTCCGCATCTCGGCTTTCCGCGCGGGCCGGAGGACCTCCTGATCGACGAGGAAGGCAATCCGTCGCGTATCGACAAGGCCTTTTCCTGGGACGCGCCGATCGCCGCCCACGGCATGATGCACATGGTGATCGCCAACGCTCATGCCGGTGATCCGTATCCGATCGACGTGCTCTTCCTCTACATGGCCAACATGGCCTGGAATTCGTCCATGAACACGGCCGGCACGATGAAAATGCTGACCGACAAGGACGAGGCGACCGGCGAATACCGCATCCCCAAGATCATCTACTCGGACGCCTACGATTCGGAGATGGTCGCCTATGCCGACCTCATCCTGCCGGACACGACCTATCTGGAGCGCTACGACTGCATCTCGCTGCTCGACCGGCCGATCTCGGAGCCGGACGCGGTGCAGGATGCGATACGCTGGCCTGTGGTCGAGCCGGACCGCGATGTACGCGGCTTCCAGTCGGTGATGCTGGATCTGGGCGCACGTCTCGGTCTGCCGGGCTTCATCGGGCCGCGCGGCGTCCCGCTCTACAAGGACTATGCCGACTACATCGTTCGCCACGAGCGCAGACCCGGGATCGGTCCTCTTGCGGGGTTCCGCGGCCGCGAGGGAGACCGTGCCGGCCGGGGATCGGCCAATCCCGATCAATTAAAGCGATATATCGAAAACGGCTCCTTCTTTTCCGCGCATATTCCGCTCGAGGCGCAGTTCTTCAAGCACGCCAACCAGGCCTATCAGGATTTTGCCGTCAAGATGGGCTTCTTCGACACGCCGAAGCCCGTGATCTTCCAGCTCTATTCCGAGCCGCTGCAGAAATTCCGCCTGGCGGCAGAGGGGTGGCGCGAACCCGTGGCGCCTGAGAGCCACAGGGAACGCATCAAGGCGGCGTTCGATCCGCTGCCGCACTGGTATCGGCCGCTGGGGGAGGCGGCCG
>JBQCFA010000176.1:0-9118 GCA_051959695.1 Rhizobiaceae bacterium | reverse complement strand
GTTCTACGGCTCCAAGGGACCGCAGCTCTTCGGCTTCATCGATTCGCTCGAAGCCGTCGACATGGCCACCCCGGGGCTGGAATTCCTGAACGGCAGCCATTTCTGGGAGGGTTCGCCGCGCTACCTGCAGGCTGACGCCTCCGACGCGCAGAAATTCTACCGCGACGCCGTCGGTATCGACGACAATGGCGCGGCCAAGGGCGACGCGAAGGACGTGTCGACGGCGGCGCACATGTTCGGCTGCTGGGAAACGCTCTACGTCATCAAGAAGGCGATGGAGGATTCCGGCTACCAGTCGCCGGACGACAAGAAGAAGCTCATCGAGGCTACCGAGGCGATGACCGCCTTCGCCGAGGGCAAGGAGCATCCTCAGGGGGACAAGACCTTCAACGGCAAGCTGCACCAGTGCTTCGGCCACCAGAATATCTCGAAATTCGAGGACAAGAAGCTCACCGTCGTGCATCGCACCTCGATCGACGACGGCATGTACGCGCCTGAAGGCGACTACACGACCGAGAAGCTGTGAGATTGAAGCAGGGCTCCCACCCTCTCCCTTGTGGGGAGGGTGACCGCGGAGCGGTCGGACGGGAGCTACCGGTGCAAAACCTGCTTTTCCCTTACACCCACCCCGGCGCGTTCGGCGCCGGCCCTCCCCACAAGGGGGAGGGTGGGAGCGCTTCCTGAATGGCCTTCGGACCCCATCTTCTGCTCGCCATACTCGAAGGCCTCGTCAGTTCGGCCGTCCTGGCGCTGACGGCGCTCGGCCTGTCGCTGGTGTTCGGCGTCATGCGCGTCGTCAACGTCGCCCACGGCGAGTTCTTCATGCTCGGCGCTGTCTTCGCCTGGTGGTTCTCCGGCATGGTCGCGGGAAATCCGGCGCTGGGCTTCGTGCTGGCGCTGGTGCTGGCGCCCCTCATGGTCGGCGTCATCGCGCTTGTCGCCGAGCGGCTCGTGCTGCGCCGGCTGAACTACGACCCGGAGGCGACGATCGTCGCCACCATCGGCATGCTCTATATCTTCGAACAGCTTGCCCTGATGTTCTACGGGCCGGAGGCGCGCGCGGTTCCGGCGCCTTTCGATTTCCGGGTCGTCCTGCCCTGGTTCGGCTATTCCGGCTACAAGCTCGCCGTCATCGGCGCCTCGATCCTCGTCATGCTGGCGACATGGTTCGTGCTCTCCCGCACGCGGATCGGAATCGTGATGCGCGCCACGCAATACGACCGCGAGACGGCGCAGGCCTTCGGCATCCCCGTCGGCCACGTCTATGCGGGCGTCTTCGCGCTCGGCGCCATGCTCGCCGCACTGGCAGCCGTCTTGATCGTGCCCATCCAGCAGGCGCACTATCTGATGGGGACGGACCCGCTGCTCCTGTCCTTCATCGTCGTCATAATCGGCGGCCTCGGCTCGCTCCGCGGCACGGTATTGGCGGCCGTGCTGATAGGCCTGACCGAAGGCATCGTCGCGGTTTTCTTCTCCCCGACGCTGGCCAAGATGCGGGCGACGCTCTTCGTGGCGCTGGTGCTGGTCTTCCGGCCGCAGGGCCTGTTCGGGACCGCGGCCAGATGAGGGAACCAGCTGGCGCAAACGGCCGGTCGATGCCGGCCATCCTGCTTCATGTCGCGGTCGTCATCGTGCTGGCCGGCCTGTGCTATATGCTGCCGGACTACCACCGCGCCGTCTTCACGCGGATCATGGTGCTGGCGGTATTCGCCACGGGCTATGGACTGCTTTTCGGCTATACGGGCCTGCTCAGCCTCGGGCACGCCATGTTCTTTTCCGCCGGTCTTTACGGAGCCGGAATGACCATGTCGATGCTCGGATGGGGTTCCCTCGCCGGCCTTGCTGCCGGCATCGCCTGCGGCGTCATCCTGGCGCTCGTCATCGGATTGCTGGCACTGAGGACGACCGGCGTAGCCTTCATGATCGTCACGCTCATGTTCGCGCAGGTATTTTACCTCACCATCCTCTACTTCAACGAATATACCGGCGGCGACCAGGGTTTTTCGTTGAACCGCGCCGCCCGCCAGACGGGTCCCTTCGACATGACGGACCCGGTCACGCGCTATTTCGCGGCGCTCATCCTTTTCGCCGTCGCCCTGGCCTTTGTATTTCATGTCGTGCGCTCGCCGCGCGGCCGCGTGCTCGTCGCCATCCGCGAGAACGAGGAGCGCGTCCGCATGCTCGGCTATGATGTGTTTGCCGCCAAGCTCGCGGCGGTGGTCGTTTCCGGCGCGCTTTGTGCCGCCGCCGGCGCGGCTTACGCGATCCTCTTCGGCTATGTCGGCGCCACCTTCGCCACCATCCAGTATTCGATCCTGCCGCTTCTGTGGGTGCTCACCGGCGGCGCGGCGACGGTGCTCGGGCCGTTCCTCGGCACGCTCTTCATGTATTACGTGGTCGACATCACCTCGAACTACACCACCGCCTACCTGCTTTTCGTCGGCGTCGCGCTGATCCTGCTGGTGCTTTACTTTCCGAAGGGCGTGCTCGGCACGGTGCGCGAGAGATGGCTGCCATGGCTTCCGTGACGCCGCTTCTGGAGACGCGTGGCCTCGGCCGCACCTTCGGTGGGCTGAAGGCCGTCGATGGCGTGGATTTCACGCTGCGGCAGGGGGAGATCCGCGCCATCATCGGCCCGAACGGCGCCGGCAAGACCACCTTCGTCGGCCTCGTCTGCGGCCGTGTTTCGCCGAGCGCGGGAAAAGTCGTTTTCGACGGCGAGGACATCACCGCGCTGCCCGCGCACCGGCGCGTCCGCAAGGGTATCGCCTATACGTTCCAGATCACCTCGATCTTCGGCAAGCTGACCGTTTTCGACAATGTGGCGCTCTCCGTGCAGCGCGCGCTCCTGCACCGGGGCGGGCTGAACGCCTCGGCTCTGAGGCGCGGCGTCATGGAGGCGCTGGAGCGAACCGGCCTCGCCGGGCGGGCGAGTGAAACCGCCGGGAACCTCGCCTACGGCCACCAGCGGCTGCTGGAAGTGGCGATGGGGCTGGCTCTCAAGCCGCGCCTCCTCATTCTCGACGAGCCGACCCAGGGCCTTTCCGACGGCGAGATCGACGGTTTCGTGACGCTGGTGCGACGGATCGCCGAGGATGCCACGATACTCCTGATCGAGCACAACATGCCGCTGGTCATGGAGCTTGCCGAGCGCATCACCGTCTTCGAGCGCGGCCGCATCCTTGCCGAAGGCGCGCCCGCGGAAATTCGCGACGACCGCTCCGTGCAGGACGCCTATCTCGGGGGCGGCGTCGATGCCTGAGCTCCTGAAGATAAGGGGACTGGACGCCTCCTATGGCGGCGTTCAGGTACTGCGCGGCGTTTCGCTCGATCTTGGCGCCGGAGAAGTGCTTTGCCTGCTCGGCCGCAACGGCGCCGGCAAGACGACGTTGCTGAAGACGATCATGGGGCTGGTGCGGGCGACGGCCGGTTCGATCATGCTCGACGGCTCGGACCTGGCGAAGCTGCCGGCGCATGAGGTGCCGCGCCAGGGCGTCGCCTATGTACCGCAGGGCAGGCGGCTTTTCGCCGAAATGACGGTCGCGGAGAACATCGAGATCGGCCTGATGACGAGAGGCAAGGGCCACGCGACGCGCGAGGCGGTGCTCGACCTCTTCCCGGTGTTGCGCGAGCGGCTTCGCCAGCGGTCGGGCACGCTGTCGGGCGGCGAGCAGCAGATGCTGGCCATGGCGCGCGCGCTGGCGATCGAGCCCGGGGTGCTGCTCCTCGACGAGCCGACCGAGGGCCTGATGCCCTCGGCCATTGCGAAGATCCGGGAGACGGTGGCGGCACTCAGGGAGCGCGGCATTTCCACCCTCCTGGTCGAGCAGCGTGTCGATGCGGTCCTGCCCGTCGCCGACCGCGTCGCCTTCATCGAGAACGGCCGTAGCGTGAAGACGGTAGGCGTCGCCGAACTGCGGGACGATCCGGCCATGGTGCGGCGTTACGTGGGCGTGGGGTAGAACTCGTCTTTCTCCCCTTGTGGGAGAAGGTGGATTGGCGCGTAGCGCCGAGACGGATGAGGGGTGAAGTCGGTGTGGACCCCTCATCCGACCTCGCTTCGCTCGGCCGCCTTCTCCCAAAGCGGCAGAAGAGAATTTATGCCAAAATCACACCCGCCTCTTTCATCTTCTCCGTCATCGTCGCCAGAGATCCGCCGAGGTCGATGGCGCGGCATGCATCCATGACGACCGTTGCCTCGAAGCCGGAGCGTGCCGCGTCGAGCGCCGAATAGGCGACGCAGAAATCGGTGGCCAGCCCGGCGAGCGTCACGCGCGAGATGCCGCGCTCCCGGAGGTAACCGGCAAGGCCTGTCGGCGTCTTGTGGTCGTTCTCGAAGAAGGCCGAATAGGAATCGATTCCCTTGCGGAATCCCTTTCGGATGACGAGCTCGGCCCTCGTCCATTCCAGGCCGGCATGGAAGGCGGCGCCTTCGCTGCCCTGCATGCAATGGTCCGGCCACAGGGTCTGCTCGCCATAGGGCATTGCCATTGTCTCGAAAGGGTTCTTGCCGACGTGTTGCGAGGCGAAGCTCGAATGTCCTTCGGGATGCCAGTCCTGCGTCAGGATCACATGCGCAAAGCGGCCGATCATGTCGTTGACGAGCGGCACGATCTCGTCGCCGCCGGCGACCGCCAGCGCGCCGCCCGGGCAGAAATCGTTCTGCACATCGATGACGATCAGGGTCTCTTCCATACGTGGTTCTCCAACGCGGTCGATCGGATTTCAGGGTGCATCGGAAAACCTCTCTTTGACAAGTGGCGCGGCGCTGATATCATTTGCATACCAATGAATTTGACCGCCGGGAGAAGACCTGCCCAGCGGCGTGGGGAACGGATGGTCCGCTACGCGAAACCGCATTCGCTGGAAGAGGCGCTGGCGCTTCTGGCCGAAGGGCCATGGCGGATTCTGGCGGGCGGCACGGATTTCTATCCCGCGCTGGGCGCCAAGCCGCTGAGGGAAGACGTGCTCGATATCAACGCGCTCTCCGAACTGCGCGGAATTTCCGAAGACGAAGAAGACATCATCATCGGCGCGCGCACCACCTGGACGGCGATCGCCCGCGCCGGGCTGCCGGCGGCTTTCGACGCGCTCAAGGCGGCCGCGCGTGAGGTCGGCTCGGTGCAGATCCAGAATGTCGGATCCGTGGCCGGCAATCTCTGCAACGCCTCGCCCGCCGCCGATGGCGTGCCGGCTTTGATGGTGCTCGATGCGGAGGTCGAACTGCGCTCGGCCGGAGCCATGCGCCGCCTGCCGCTCGACAAGTTCGTTCTCGGCAACCGCAGGACCGCCCTTCTGCCTGGCGAGATGGCCGCCGCGATCCGTATTCCGAAGATTTCGGCGAAGGGCTCCTCCTCCTTCGTCAAGCTCGGCGCGCGCCGCTATCTGGTCATCTCCATCGCCATGGCCGCCGCAAGACTGGTGATCGGCACGGACGGGCGGGTCGAACGAGCGGCGGTGGCGGTCGGCTCCTGCTCTGCGGTGGCCGAGCGCCTGCCGGAGCTGGAGGCGGCGCTGGTCGGTCGCCCTGCCGACGCTTCGCTCGGCGATGCGGTCGAAGCCGATCATCTGGCGTCGCTGGCCCCGATCGACGACGTGCGCGGCTCGCGCGAATACCGGACGGAGGCGGCGCGTGAGATCGTCGCCCGCGCCCTGCTCGGCGCCGTCGATGTTCCGGAAGCGGAGATGGCCGCATGAGCCTCGCCCGTTCCGATATCAGCTTCGAGGTGAACGGCAGGCCGGTTACGGTCAGCGCCTCGCCGGTGGCGCGGCTTTCCTCGGTGCTGCGCGACGAGCTGAAGCTCACCGGTACCAAGATCGGCTGCGACGCCGGCGATTGCGGCGCCTGCACGGTGATCGTCGACGGCGAAGCCGTCTGCGCCTGCCTGATGCCGGCGCAAGGCGTCGCCGGCGCGCAAGTGCGCACCGTGGAGGGGCTGGCCAATGGCAGGCTATCGGCGCTGCAGGCGTCCTTCCTTGAACATGGTGCGGCGCAATGCGGCATCTGCACGCCGGGCTTCCTCGTTGCCGCCACCGCGCTGCTGGAGGCCAATCCCGCTCCCGGCGAGGCGGAAATCATGGATGCGCTGGGCGGCGTGCTCTGCCGCTGCACCGGCTACCGCAAGATCGTCCAGGCGGTGCTGGCGGTGGCTGGAAGCCGGCATGGTGATCTCGACCTGCGCCTGCCCGATGCCGGTCGAGCGGTTGGCGCGTCGCCGATCCGTCTCGACGGTATCGCCAAGGTGGCGGGGACCGACCTTTTCGGCGCCGACGAGCGTCCGGCGGATTCGCTGTCGGTGCTGGTGATCCGTTCGCCGCATTGGCATGCTTCGTTCCGCTTTGGCGATCTCGATCGTTACGTGAGCGATCAAACCGGCATCGTCGCGGTCTATACGGCCGCCGATATTCCCGGCCGCAATCGCTTCGGCGTCATTGCGCCCTTCGCCGACCAGCCGGCGCTGGCGGAAGGCGAGGCGCGATTTCGCGGCGAGGCCGTAGCGCTCGTTGCCGGCGAGCGCGACGCGGTTGCCGACCTTGATCCGGCTGATTTCCCGATCGAATGGACGGTGCTGCCGCACACGCTCGAACCGGGAGAAGCCCTGAACGGCTCGGCGCTCATCCATGCGGACCGCAAGGGCAATGTCCTGACCACCGGCTTCGTCGAGCGCGGCGATCCGGAACGGGCGCTTGCCGAGGCGGCTTTCACCGTTACAGGCGCGGTCGACACCTCCTATGTCGAGCATGCCTATATCGAGCCGGAGGCCGGTCACGCCTTCATGGAGGGCGACACGCTGGTCATCAAGGCCTGTACGCAGGCGCCCTACATGGATCGCGACGATACCGCCGCCGTGCTCGGGCTTTCGCCGGAAAAGGTGCGCATCGTGCCGACCGCGACCGGCGGCGGCTTCGGCTCCAAGCTCGACGTCTCGCTGCAGCCGCTGATCGGGCGGGTGGCGCTGAAGACGGGCCGGCCTGCCTATCTCGCCTATACGCGCTCCGAATCGATGGCCTCGACCACCAAGCGTCACCCGGGCTCGATGAAAGCGACGATCGGCGCGGACGCCGATGGCCATGTGACCGGTATGATCTTCGAAGGCGATTTCAACACCGGCGCCTACGCAAGCTGGGGACCGACTGTCGCCAACCGCGTGCCGGTGCACGCCTCCGGTCCCTATGTGACGCCGAACTACCGGGCCACGGGGCGGGCCGTGCACACGAACGGTCCGGTCTCGGGCGCTTTCCGCGGTTTCGGCGTGCCTCAGGCGACGGTCATGCAGGAAACCCTCTATGACGACCTTGCCGGCGAGATCGGCATGGACAGGCTTGAATTTCGCCTCAAGAACGCCTTCCGCAAGGGCTCGGTGACGGCGACCGGGCAGGTCCTGGAAGCCGCCGGCATCGCCCAATGCCTCGAGGCGCTGAAACCGCACTGGACGAGGGCGCTGGCGGAGGCGGAGGCCTTCCACGCACCGCACGAGGCGCGCAGGCGCGGCGTCGGCGTTGCCTCCGGCTGGTATGGCTGCGGCAACACCGCGCTGCCCAACCCCTCGACCATCAAGATCGGCATCTCGCCCGAGGGGGAGGTGGTGCTGCACCAGGGGGCGGTCGATATCGGCCAGGGCTCGAACACGGTGATCGCGCAGATCGCGGCCGACGCGCTCGGCCTGCCGCTCGGCAAGGTTCGGCTGGTTGGGGCCGACACCTCGGTCACGCCCGACGCCGGGAAGACGTCCGCCTCGCGGCAGACCTTCATCACCGGCAAGGCGGCGGAGAAGGCCGGGCGGGCGCTGCGCGAGAAAGTCCTGCGTTTCGCCAATGTCTCGGACCGTGCCGCGCTGTCGATCGAAGCCGCGATGTTGACCGTGCGCGAGGGCGACGCCGCGCGCGTCATCGATCTTTCCGCCATGGAGGCCGACAGCGACGGTCTCGTCTTCCGCGCCGTCGAGACCTATGACGCCCCGACCACGGCGCTCGACGCGAAAGGGCAGGGCAAGCCCTATGCTGTCTACGGCTTCGGCGCGCAGATCGCCGAACTCGAGGTCGACATGAAGCTCGGCACCGTGAAGCTGATCAAGATTACAGCCGCGCACGATGTCGGTCGCGCCATCAACCCGCTTCTGGTCGAGGGCCAGATAGAGGGAGGCATTGCGCAGGGCATCGGCTTGGCGCTGATGGAGGAATACGTTCCCGGCCGCACCGAGAACCTGCACGACTATCTCATCCCGACCATCGGCGACGTACCGCCGATCGAATCGATCCTGGTCGAGGTACCGGACCCGGAAGGGCCGTTCGGCGCCAAGGGGCTCGGCGAGCATGTGCTCATCCCGACCGCGCCGGCGATCCTCAACGCCATCCGCCACGCTTCCGGGGCCAGGATCAGGAAGGTCCCGGCGACACCGGCGCGGGTGCTGGCGGCGATCCGGGAGGCGGGACGATGAACGAACTCTCCGAACGCTTCGAGACGCACGATCCCGGGCCGCAAAAGACTGGCGAGAAGATCCGCTGCGATGCCTGCCCGGTCATGTGCTACATCGCCGAGGGCCGGACCGGCGCCTGCGACCGCTACGGCAATGTCGGTGGCCGTATCGTGCGCTGCGACCCCCTGACCATCCTGGAACATGCCGAAGAGTCGGGCGGGGCCGTCACGCCCTTCCTCGCCGAGGGCGAGAGCTGGGACGGCGGGCTGGTCAACAACGGTCGTCGTTTCGTCAGCGGCATCGGCGCGGGCACCACCTATCCCGACTACAAGCCCGCGCCCTTCATCGTCAGCCAGGAGGTCGACGGCGTCGATCTCGTCACCGTGGTGACGGAAGGCATCTTTTCCTATTGCGGCGCCAAGGTGAAGATCGACACCGACCGGCATCTCGGCGACGAGACCGCCGCAGTGCGTTCCGGCGGCGAGGTGATCGGACACGTCTCCACCGCCGAATACGGCTCGCAGATGCTGTCGCTCGGCGGCGTGCACCATCTGACCGGCGGTTCCAAGGCGGAAGGCCGCGCCACCTGTGATGCATTGCTTGCACTTTGCAACAAGAAGGCCGTGGAACTGACCATCGACGGCGGCGTCGGCGTGGTCGTCCAGGCAGGCAAGGCTCCGGTCATTGATGGCAAGGTCGAG
>JBQCFA010000175.1:0-4811 GCA_051959695.1 Rhizobiaceae bacterium | reverse complement strand
ACACCAATCATGAAGAGAATGAGCCTGACAACCTCAAGGTCGGCGATCACGAACTACAGAAGCGCTCAGAAAACGGCGTCTTCTCCGGGCCCTCGACCCACTATTCTCCGGCTGCCGACTATGAGTCGGTCGACGCCGACGGAAATTCGCTGGCCGGCGGTCCCGGTTCGCCGACCAAGGGCGGCGAGATCTCGCATACCAACCCCGAGGCCCGCTTCGTCATCAACGCCCAGAACTGCGTGCACTGCAAGACCTGCGACATCAAGGACCCGAACCAGAACATCAACTGGGTGCCGCCGCAGGGCGGCGAGGGGCCGGTCTATCCGAACATGTAGGAGGACGGCCCGGACAGTCGGTCGGTAGCACGAAGCTACCGATGCGCTCACCCCCCGGCCTTCAGCCGGGCCCTCCGCGGCAAGGGGAGGGAAAGGCGCCAGTTCCGATTTCCTCCCCCTGAAAGGGGAGATGGCCCGTAGAGCCGGAGGAGTAAACGAGACCCGCAGCATGAACCGCGGTGGTGATCGTCGATCAGTCGACTGCCTCGACCGTCTGCACCGGCCGCCCCTGTTCCTTACCCTCCGGTCTCAGCGAGAACTCGACCAGCACCGGGGCGTGGTCGGAGCCTACATCCTCGAGGATGCGGGCCGAATGGACGACGATGCCGCCCTTGACCATGACATGGTCGATCTCCAGCCCGAGCCACGGGCGCAGCCATGTCGGCGCCTTGCGGTAGAACCAGCTTGCGCCGATCGGGTCAATGATATCGAGCCCGCTGGTGTTGGCCATGTCCGCCACGGCGGCGCTCCACGAGACGGCGTTGAAATCCCCGGCCACGAGCGCCGGCTCGCGGATCATTGCCATCGGTGCCGCCAGCCTCCTGATCTGCCACCATTGGTCGGACGGCCACGGCCATCCGAGATGCAGCGCGGCCACATGGACCGGCCGTCCGTTCAGGTCGACCGTGGCGGCAGCGAACGTGCCGCGGTCGAAGCAACGCCCGCCGCTGACGGGGCGTGATGAAAGGATCGCGCCGCCGCCGATGCGGACATCCGAGGCGCATACCAGCGGGTTCGGATAGGCCGCCTCGATCAGCTTCAATTCGTCCGCCCACATCGGCGACACCTCGGCCAGCGTGACGATGTCCGGATGCGTTCGTCCGATCAGCGAAAGCACTTCCTTCGGGGTGGGGTTGTCGTAGCGCAGGTTGAGATGCAGCAGGCGATAGACAGGCTGCTCTCCCGCAGCCTTCTCCAATGGAGCGCGTTGCGGCCCCGAGAACGGCATCCCGGTGATGCCCTGCGTTGTCGCAAGCGCGGCGACGGCAGCCACAAGCGAGACGATGCCGACGCTCCGGGCTCGTGAAAACAGGGCGAACACTCCCGCCAGCGCCAGGAGGACGGCTAGGTGCCAACGGAAATGCGCGAAGAGGTCGAACGAATGGTGCACCTGGCCAAGGAAGCCGAATACCAACGGCATGTAGAGGGCAGCGCAAATCGCGCTCGCCCATACGGCCATCCGCTCACGACGGGCGACACGCTCCTTCCGCATGTTCGGCTGGGCGCGCAATACTATTGGAAAGCTGTTTCCGAGAAGCTTCTGAGCTTCCGCGAATGCAGCCTTTCGAGAGGCATGCCAGCCAGCTTTTCCATCACGCGGATGCCGATTGTCAGGTGCTGGGCGACCTGGCGTTTGTAGAAATCGGTCGCCATGCCGGGCAGCTTCAATTCGCCATGGAGCGGCTTGTCGGAGACGCAGAGCAACGTGCCGTAGGGCACGCGGAAGCGGAAGCCGTTGGCCGCGATCGTCGCGGATTCCATGTCGAGCGCGATCGCCCTCGACTGCGACAGGCGTTGCACGGGCCCGCGCTGGTCGCGCAATTCCCAATTGCGGTTGTCGATGGTCGCGACGGTCCCGGTGCGCATGATCTTCTTCAGGTCGTAGCCGGACAGGCCCGTGACCTCCGCCACTGCCTCCTCGATGGCGACCTGCACCTCGGCAAGCGGTGGCACCGGCACCCAGACGGGCAGGTCGTCGTCGAGCACGTGGTCCTCGCGCACATAGGCGTGCGCCAGAACGTAGTCGCCGAGCGTCTGAGTGTTGCGCAATCCGGCGCAATGCCCGAGCATCAGCCACGCATGCGGCCTCAGCACCGCGATATGGTCGGTGATCGTCTTGGCGTTGGAAGGGCCGATGCCGATATTGACCATGGTGATGCCGCCATGGTCCGGTTTCACCAGATGATAGGCCGGCATCTGCGGCAGGCGAACGGCAGGTGAAGCTTGCGCTGTTGCCTCGCCCGCCGCCGTCACGATGTTTCCGGGCTCGACAAAGGCCGTGTAGTCGCCTCCGCCCTTCGCCATCATCCGGCGTGCGAAGGCGCAGAACTCGTCGACATAGAACTGGTAGTTGGTGAACAGCACGAAATTCTGGAAATGGTTCGGCGTCGTTGCCGTGTAGTGGGAAAGCCGGTGCAGCGAATAGTCGATGCGCTGCGCGGTGAAGGGGGCGAGCGGCATCGCTTCGCCCGGCATCACCTCGAAGGTACCGTTGGCGATGTGGTCGTCGGTGCCGTTCAGGTCCGGTACGTCGAACATGTCACGCAGCGGCCGTTGGATACGCTCAGCCGCCGAGGCCTCGACGTAACTGCCCTCCAGGAAGGCGAAATGCAGCGGGATCGGGGTTTCGGATTCCCGCACCACGAGGGGAATGCCGTGATTGCGCATGAGAAGCCTGAACTGCTCTGTGAGATAGGTCTCGAAGAGATCAGGTCGCGTTACCGTGGTCGCGTAGTGGCCGGGAGTCGGCATGTGGCCGTAGGCGAGACGGGAATCAATCTGCGCGAAGGAGGAGATCGAAACCGCCACTTCAGGGTAGAAGGCACGATAGCGCCGGTGCGTTTGTGGCGTTTCGGCCAGCTTGACGAAGGCGTCCCGCAGGAAGGCCGTATTGCGTGCATAAAGCGCTTTCAGCGCTTCGACCGCCTTCTCCGGCTCCGTGAAGCTTTCGGCCGCCACCGGCGGCGGCGTGACGACGGTTTCGATCGGCTGCGGGTATGTTCTGTTTTCCATGACCCATTATAGAGACCGTGCCAGTGGTTTTCGAGAGGCGTCGGTCGAAATGCGGCGACGAACTTCCGGATACCGCGCCTCCGATAGGTCCGTGGTTCTGTCCGGATCGAGCCGTTTGGAGCTATGGCCGCCATGCAACCCGATCGGGGCTCGTCCGGCAGTCCACCCCGTAGGTTGCGCAGCTTTTCGGCAGATTGGTGCGCCACTCGGCCGGGCTGTCAGCGGATTGTGCCACGATGCGGGCGAAGCCCATGGCGAAGAGCGCGGTGAGCAGGCAGACGATGGTGAAGCGGCGCGCCAGCATTTTGGATCCCCATTCCCGATGGAGACAATTTTAATGAGCGCCGCTGAACCCCGTCTGAGATTGTCGTTCATGCGCCATTCAAACATGTTAACGGAAGCGTTAATTCCGGCCTTCCGGCGGGCATCCGGTTGAATCGGCGATGTCGCTCGGCCGTTTTTTATTCGGGCGAAGCGAAACACGCATCCATCTCGCGTGGTGAACAAAGCCTTGCTTTGCCATTGCTCAATTTTCATCGAATTTTCGCGGAAACCGCGGAGCGCTGGCGATCCTATACTTAACGAAATCCAAGGTTTACCTATTGTTTGAACTTTGTTTTCCTCAAATTAAGCACGCCATTTAACGGCGGATTCAAGCCTCCCCGGCATCCTTCGAACCATCGGATGCAAGCGTTCGAACATGAAAAGAGAACGCGGCTCCAGGAGTTGGGACAGGGGTTCGAAAATGGCACGCTATGAAGTTCTGGAAGCAGGTTTGGGAACGGCGGGATCGGGCGCCCAGGCCGACATTCTATTCGAGATGGGCATGATGTACGCTACCGGCCGCGACTGTTCGGTCGATCTGGTCGCCGCCCATAAATGGTTCAACATCGCCGCAATCAAGGGCTCGGATCGTGCGGCTGAACTGCGCGCCGAACTGGCGGCGACGATGAGCAAGCAGGACATCGCCAAGGCCCTGCGCGAGGCGCGCGAATGGATGACCATGCATTGAAGACTTCCGGTGGGGAGACACGGAAGAAGAGCGGCTGAAGCCGCCTGAAGAAGAACAGGGAAGGCGGCTGTCAGGGCGTTGGGGCGCCAGGATGGAAGCTTGCAGAAAGGCCGCGACCGGCGGGAACAAGCCGGCGCGGCCTTTTCGTATGGAGCCGCTACAGCCTAAGCGGCCTGTTCTTCCTTGAAGCGCACCAGCACCGTCCCGTCGGTTACCTGGTCGCCTTCGCCGGCGATTTCGGCGACGACGCCGTCATGCGATGCGGCGATAGTGTGCTCCATCTTCATCGCTTCCAGCACGAGCAGCGGCTGGCCCTTTTTCACGGTGTCACCTGCCGCCGCGCGCACGATCTTGACCAGTCCCGGCATGGGCGCGCGCAGGCTTGCCGAGCCGGCGGCTGCCTCGGCGTCGCGGACGAGCGGATCGGGCGCGGAGAAACTATGCCCCAAGCCATTGTCGAACACGGTCACATGGCCCGGCCAGAGCGCAGCGCGATCCGCAATCGCGTCGCTCGAAAAGGCGAAGACCGCGCCCTCGATTTCCACCTGGTAGCGGCCATCGCTTGTCGCCGCGACCTTCGCGTCGAGGATTTCACCACCTTGATGCAGCGTAGTTCGCCGCGCCATCGGATGGAAATGGGTATAGCCGGTGAGGCTCGACCAGGGATCGGCGGATTTCCCGCCGACGCTCGCGATACTTGCCACCGCAAGGGCGGCGAGCGCCTTGACGCC
>JBQCFA010000174.1:0-4932 GCA_051959695.1 Rhizobiaceae bacterium | reverse complement strand
CCGGCAAGCGGACAGGATTCGCGCGGATGGATGGCGCGGTTGCGCGACAGCCGCCTCCTGCTGGGGATGGTTTTCCTTTTCCCGGCGGCAGTGATCCTGCTTGTCTTTCTGACCTATCCGCTGGGTCTCGGCATATGGCTTGCCTTTACGGATACGCAGATCGGCCGGCCGGGCGTCTTCATTGGCCTGGAAAACTATGAAAGCCTCTGGAACGACAGCGTCTTCTGGCTTTCGGTCTTCAACACCATCCTCTACACCGTCGTCGCCTCGGTGGTGAAATTCGCGCTCGGCCTGTGGCTGGCGCTGATCCTCAACGAGAGGCTGCCCTTCAAATCGTTCTTCCGTGCCGTCGTGCTCCTGCCCTGGGTCGTGCCGACGGTGCTTTCGGCCATCGCCTTCTGGTGGATCTACGACGCCCAGTTCTCGGTCATCTCCTGGGCGCTGATAAAGCTCGGCCTGATCGAGCATCCGATCAATTTCCTCGGCGACACGACGCTTGCGCGCGCATCGGTCATCGCGGCCAATATCTGGCGTGGCATACCGTTCGTGGCGATCACTCTTCTCGCCGGATTGCAGACCATCTCGCCCTCGCTCTACGAGGCGGCGACGCTCGACGGCGCGACCGGATGGCAGCGCTTCTGGCACGTCACGCTGCCGATGCTCACCCCGATCATCGCGGTGGTCATGACGTTTTCGGTTCTCTTCACCTTCACCGATTTCCAGCTGATCTACGTGCTGACGCGCGGCGGCCCGGTCAACGCGACGCATCTGATGGCGACGCTGTCCTTCCAGCGCGCCATTCCCGGCGGCCATCTCGGCGAGGGGGCCGCGATCGCGGTCGCGATGATCCCGTTCCTGCTCGCGGCGATCCTGTTCAGCTATTTCGGAATGCAGCGCCGCCGCTGGCAGCAGGGAGGGCGCGACTGATGGCGAACGCCAAGACGACGGTTCGCGGCGACGAAGGCGGCATGGGCTATCTGACGAGCCTGCCGCGCCGGCTTGTCGTGGTCTACCTGCCGCTCGCGATCTTCGTGTTCGTGCTTCTGTTCCCGTTCTACTGGATGACGATCACCGCCATCAAGCCGAACGACGAGCTCACGGACTACAAGAATTTCAGCCCCTTCTGGGTGGTGAAGCCTACGCTCGAACATATCCGCTACCTTCTGTTCGAGACCTCCTATCCGTCCTGGCTGTGGAACACCATGTTCATCGCCGTCGCGGCGACCGTGATCTCGATCGTGGTCTCGGTGCTGGCGGCCTATGCTATCGAGCGGCTGCGCTTTTCCGGTTCGCGCTATGTCGGGCTCGGCATATTCCTGGCCTACCTGGTGCCGCCGTCGATCCTGTTCATCCCGCTCGCGCTCATGGTATTCAAGCTCGGTCTCTACGATTCAAAGTGGGCGCTGATCCTCACCTATCCGACCTTCCTCGTGCCCTTCTGCACCTGGCTTCTGATGGGTTACTTCCGCTCGATCCCCTACGAGCTGGAGGAATGCGCGCTGATCGACGGCGCCAACCGCGGGCAGATATTGGTCAAGATCATCCTGCCGCTCTCGGTGCCGGGCCTGATCTCTGCCGGGATCTTCGCCTTCACCCTGTCCTGGAACGAGTTCATCTACGCGCTGACCTTCATACAGTCGTCCGAGAACAAGACGGTGCCGGTCGGCGTGCTGACAGAACTGGTGCGCAGCGACATCTATGAATGGGGCGCGCTTATGGCCGGCGCGCTGTTCGGCTCGCTGCCGGTGGTGATCCTCTATTCCTTCTTCGTCGACTACTACGTCTCGTCGATGACGGGGGCGGTGAAGGAATAGAGCGGCAAAAAAAAGACCCGCCGCAGGGAGGAGGAGCGGCGGGTCTGATCTGAAGTGCGGCACGGGAGGAGGTGTACCGCACTCGGTGCCGGCTCTCTGGGAGGAGTAGATCGCCGACAGAGCAGAAATAGGCTCTGCCTAATGATTCGCCAAGTGCGCGTTTTGCACAGGAGATATGCAGAATGTCGCACCCTCGCTCTATGTCAGGGTCGGATCCACGCCGACCTTGATGATGAGCTTGCCCCGATTCCTGCCAGTAAGCAGGCCGCGGAAGGCTTCGACCGTATTCTCGAATCCTTCCACGATATCCTCGCGGTAACGCACCTTGCCCTCGCGTATCCAGGCCGCCATGTCGCGGCGGAAATCCGGCAGGAGGTCCAGATGATCGAACTGGATAAAGCCGCGGATCGACAGCCGTTTCGTCAGCACCATACCCATGAATTGCGGCAGCCGGTCCGGTCCTTCCGGCAGCGCCGTGTCGTTGTAATGCGCGATGCGGCCGCAGACGGGAATGCGGGCGAAATCGTTGAGTAGCGGCAGCACCGCCCGGAACACCTCCCCGCCGACATTCTCGAAATAGACATCGATGCCGGCCGGGCAGGCTGCCGCAAGGCGGTCGCGGAAATCCGCGTTCTTGTAGTCGACGGCGGCGTCGAAACCGAATTCGTCGAGGATCATGCGGCATTTGTCCTCGGCGCCGGCGATGCCGACGGTGCGGCATCCCTTGATTTTAGCGATCTGCCCGACGATCTGGCCGACCGCGCCGGAAGCCGCCGAGACCACGACCGTCTCCCCCTCCTTTGGCCGGCCGTGCAGGAGAAGCCCCGCATAGGCGGTGAAGCCGGGCATTCCGAGCACGCCGAGTGCCGTGGTGATCGGCGCCGCCTTCAGGTCGAGCTTGATAACGCCCTTGCCGTCTGAGACGGCGTGCGTCTGCCAGCCGCCATAGGAAAGCACGATGTCGCCCGGCGCGAAGCCCGCTACGTTGCTTTCCATCACCTCCGAGACCGTCGCCCCGACCATCGTGTCCCCGGGCTTGACGCCCTTCGCGTAGGACTTCGCCGGGCTCATGCGCCCGCGCATGTATGGATCGAGCGAAAGGTAGATCGTCCGCAGCAGCATCTCGCCGGCGCCAGGACGTGGCATTGGCGCTGATTCGAGCCTCAGATCGTTGTCGGTTGGCATTCCCTCGGGATATTTCGCAAGATAGATGCGTCGGGCGGCGGTCGCGCTCATGCTGTTGTTCCTCGCACTCGAATTGGCGTTGCGCTTGTGTAACGTCTGCGGGAATTCGATACCAGCCAGCGCATTTTTTCACTTGAACTTGGCGTCGGCGGGACGCATCTAGCCGCCATTGGAATGGAACGGAGCTATTGAGACTTGGCTGCATTCAGAGAACAGGAATTTAGCGAAAGACGCAAATCCGCCGCCGAAGCGAAAAAGGCACTTCTCGAGAAATTCAAGGCAAAGCCGGGACCGGACGATCCAGCGGTGCTCGCCCGCAAGGCTGAGCGCGAAGCGATCCTGAAAGCTCGCGAGGAGCGCGAGCGGCAGAAGGAAAAGGAGCGCCAGGAGAGGCTTGCACGTGAAGCGGCCGAGCGCGCCGTCCGCGAGGCTGCCGAGAGGGAAGCCCGCCTTGCCGAGGAAGCCCGGCTGAAGGCCGAGGCGGAAATCCGCGAGGGTGAGGAGCGGGAGCGGCTCGCCCGACAACTTGTCGAGGAAGCAGAGCGCAAGGCCGCGCGCGACGCCCGCTACGCGGCCCGCAAGGCCCGGGTCCGTCGCGGCCGCTGATTTCGGACTGCCCCAAGCGAAGTCGAAATCCTCCGTCGCGGCCCGGCCGCGCCGGAGGATCAGCTTTTTGCCGATCCGCCTACGGCTCGCCGCACCTGGGGCGCGACCCTGGTGCCGAAAAGCTCGATTGCGCGCATGATCCTGTCGTGCGGCATGACGCCGAGGCTCATCTGCAGGAGGAAGCGGTCGTTGCGAAAATATTCGTGCTCGCTGAGTATCTTGTCGGCGACGCGGTCCGGATCGCCGAGCACCATTGATCCTTCGGGTTTCAGCATCTCGTCGAAATGCGCACGCGAGACCGGCGGCCAGCCGCGTTCGCGGCCGATGCGGCTCATCACCTCGGCATAGGCCGGAAAAAACTCGTCGGCCGCCCTTGCTGACGTCGCGGCGACATAGCCGTGCGAATTGATGCCGACCTTGAGCATCGCGGGGGCGTGGCCGGCGCGCCTGCCGGCTTCCCGATAAAGGTCGACCAGCGGCGCGAACCGGCGTGGCTCGCCGCCGATAATGGCGACAGCCAGTGGCAGGCCGAGCGTGCCGGCCCGCACGACCGATTGCGGCGTGCCGCCGACCGCGATCCAGACCGGCAGCTTCTCCTGCACGGGGCGCGGATAGACGCCCCTCTCGTGGATCGGCGCGCGAAGCCGTCCCGACCAGGTGATCTGTTCGCTGTCGCGCAGCTGCAGCAGCAGGTCCAGCTTTTCGGCGAAGAGGTCGTCATAGTCTTGCAAATCATAGCCGAAGAGCGGAAAGGATTCGATGAACGAACCGCGTCCCGCCATGATCTCCGCGCGGCCGCCTGAGAGAAGGTCGACGGTAGCGAAATTCTGGAATACGCGCACCGGATCGTCGGAACTAAGCACGCTAACGGCGCTGGTGAGACGTATCGCTTTCGTGCGCATCGCCGCCGCGCCAAGCACGACCGCCGGCGCCGAGACCGCGTAGTCCGCACGGTGATGCTCGCCGACGCCGAAGACGTCGAGCCCGACCTCGTCGGCGAGTTCGATCTCCTCGATCAGGTGCTTCAGCCGCTCCGTCGGATTGACCTTCCGCCCCGTCTCCGGATCGGTGCCGACATCCGCGAAGGTGTATAGGCCGAGCTCCATGGCGATTTCCCCGGTTGCAGCCTCCTGAGATAGAGAAATCGCCGCTCTCGCGCCAGATGCGTGACCGAATCGGCCTGCGACTGATCCGGTTCGATGCCAAAGAAAAAGGCCGGCTCGCACCGGCCTTCCGAAAAAACCCTGACCGTCTGGTCGGCTATTTCATCTTTTCGACCATGGTGCCCATTTTCATGCTGTCGGTCATGATCTTCACGTGGTCGCCC
>JBQCFA010000173.1:0-6053 GCA_051959695.1 Rhizobiaceae bacterium | reverse complement strand
TGACGGGAGCGCGTTCCGCTACGACGCGAAACCACTTTTCGCTTTCGCGGAGCCGCCGCTCCGACAGCACCCGCTCCGTTGTCTCGCTGACGATGCAAAGGACGCCGCCGACCTTCCCCTTCTCGTCCGGGACCGCCGAATAGGAGATGTCGAAGAAGACGCTTTCCAGATAGCCGTGCCGTTCGATAACGAACGGACGGTCCTTGGCGAAGAAAGTCTCCCCCGTTTCACGAACACCGCGCAGAAGCGGCTCGAGGTCGTCCCACAGCTCCGCCCAGTTCTCGCTTGCGGGACGGCCGAGGGCCCGTGGATGTTTATTGCCGATGGTGGGTGCGTAGGCCTCGTTGTAGAGGGCGACGTATTCCGGCCCCCAGAACAGGACGATCTGCGCCTTTGCCGGCAGCATGAGTCCGACGGTGGTCCTGAGGCTCTGCGGCCAGGTTTCGGGCGAACCGAGCGGCGACGCCGACCAGTCACACTGACGCATGACGCGCCCTATTTCTCCTCCGCTTGCCGGAAACAGGTTGGTCGAAACCTTCATCGGGCCGTGCCCCCCAATACCCGTCTTTCATAGGAAGATTTACATCACGGCACCAGCGGTTTCGCGCATTGCCGCTCGCTCACAAGGCTCGGCACTGCCCCCGGCTATCCGGGCTTTTCGCCGGGGGAACCCGTCTCCTCGTCGCTAGGCGCCGTGCTCTCCGATCTCTGCTGCGCCGGTCCGTGCGCGTCCACCAGATTGTAGGCGGTATTGACCAGGCCGACATGCGAGAAGGCCTGAGGAAAATTGCCGAGGAGCCGTTCGGAGGCGGCATCGTATTCCTCCGCGAGCAGACCGAGGTCGTTGCGGAGCCCGAGAAGCCTCTCGAAGAGCTCGGCAGCGTCGTCAAGCCGCCCAAGCAGCACATAGGCGTCGGCAAGCCAGAACGAGCAGGCGAGGAACGCGCCCTCGTGTCCACCGACGCCGTCATCCACGCTCTCCGTCGAGTAGCGGCGGATGAGGCCGTCATGGCGCAGGTCGCGCTCGATCGCCTCAACGGTTCCAATCACCCGGGGATCGTCCGGCGGCAGAAAGCCGGATTGCGCGATGAGCAGAAGCGAGGCGTCGAGCTCCTTGCCGCCGTAGTACTGCACGAAGGTGTTGCGTTCGGCATCGAAGCCGTTCTCACAGATGTCGGCATGGATCGCATCGCGGGTCTTGCGCCACTTTTCGATCGGGCCGTCCAGTCCGAAGCGTTCGGACGACTTGATGGCGCGGTCGAAAGCGACCCAGCACATTATGCGGGAATGGGTGAACGCGCGTGCCGGGCCCCTCACTTCCCAGATGCCTCGGTCCGGCTTCCGCCAGACCGTTTCGAGATAGGCAAGCAGGGACCGCTGCAGTCGCCAGGCTTCGTCGAGCGGGCTGAGTTGGGCTTCGCGCGCCGCGTGCAGGACTTCCATCAGCTCGCCGAAGACGTCGAGTTGCAGTTGCGTCGCCGCCTCGTTGCCGAGCCTCACCGGCTTGCTGTGCTCGTAACCCGGCAGCCAGTCCAGCTCGCTTTCCGGCAAGCGTCGCTCGCCCGCGATACCGTACATGATCTGCAATTGCTGCGGGTGCCCAGCGATCGCGCGCAAGAGCCATTGCCGCCAGGCCTCTGCCTCTTCGCGATACCCGCCGTTCAGAAGCGCGTAGAGGGTGAGGGTGGAATCCCTGATCCAGCAGTAGCGGTAATCCCAATTTCGCTCTTCGCCGATCGCCTCCGGCAATGATGTCGTCGGAGCCGCCACGATGCCGCCGGTTGGCGCATAGGTGAGAAGCTTGAGCGTGATCAGTGAACGGACGACGGCATCGCGCCAGTTCTCGTCGTCATAGTCGAACCGGCAGCGCTTGGACCATTCGCGCCACCAGAGGACGGTCCGATCGAGGCTCTGGTTGCGGTCGGGAACGAAGTGGGGAAGCTTGTGGGAGCGGTGGTAGGAGAGGGTGAAGGGGACGCTTTCGCCCTTTTTCACCGTAAAGATGCTGAGCGTCTTCATGTCGCGGCCGTGAAGGTCGACGCGGGTATGGAGTTCGATGCTGTCCGGGCCGGCGACGGCGGACAGGCCATAGTCGCGGCGCTGCACCCAGGGCACCGTCTGGCCATAGTCGAAGCGCAGGATGAGTTCCATCGCCATCTCGACCTTGCCTTCAATGCCCTTGACGATGCGGACGACATCTACCTTCTCCTCATCGTCCGTCAGCGGCATGAAATCGGTGAGCATTACCTTGCCGGTATCCGTCTCGAAACAGGTTTCCAGCACTGCGGTGCCCGGCAGATAGCGCCGGCTGACGCGACAGCCACGGTCGCGCGGGGCGATCAGCCAGCGACCGTGGGAGGGCCCGCCGAGCAAGGACGCGAAGCATGCGCCGGAGTCGAACCGCGGTAGGCAGAGCCAGTCGATCGAGCCCTCGCGTGAGACGAGCGCGGCGGAGATCATGTTGCCGATAAGGCCGTAGTCCTCGATCGGCCGGCTGAAATTCTTCTCGCTGGAAGTCACGATTGGGCGTCTCGATCGGTCGAGGGGCGGAGAGGAATGCAGAACATACCGAGCAAATGTTGCACTACCTTCAGATTTCAACTCCACCGTCGGCTCGCCAGCCACGGCTTCGCTGGGCGGTTGACGCGGCCCGAGGTTTTTTGGAACCTGGCAGCAGGGCCGTTCATTGCGTTCGGCGAAATGTGACATCCGCTTCCCGGGCATTACAGCAGGAAACGTATCGGCGATGAAAGCAGCGCGACCCCGCGCCGACGGCATTATCGATCGCAGCCAGACCGACTGGTACAAGGATGCGGTCATCTATCAATTGCATGTCAAGGCGTTCCAGGACGCCGACAATGACGGCATCGGCGACTTCGCCGGCCTGATGCAGCGCCTGGACTATGTCCAGGACCTTGGCGTGACCGCGATCTGGCTCTTGCCGTTCTACCCTTCGCCGCTGCGCGACGATGGGTACGACATCGCCGACTATACCTCGATCAATCCGTCCTACGGCCAGATGCGCGACTTCCGCGCCTTCATCGCGGAAGCCCATCGGCGCGGCCTGCGCGTTATCACAGAGCTGGTCATCAACCACACTTCCGACCAGCATCCTTGGTTCCAGCGGGCCCGCCGCGCCAAGCCAGGGTCGGCGGCCCGCGATTTCTATGTCTGGAGCGACACGGACGCGAAATTCCCCGAAACGCGGATCATCTTCCTAGACACCGAGAAGTCGAACTGGACCTGGGACCCGGAGGCCGGCGCCTATTTCTGGCACCGCTTCTATTCGCACCAGCCTGATCTCAACTTCGACAATCCGCGCGTGCTGCAGGAAGTGCTCAAGGTCATGCACCTCTGGCTGGAGATGGGCGTTGACGGGCTTCGGCTCGACGCGATTCCGTATCTGGTCGAGCGCGAGGGCACCAACAACGAGAACCTGCCCGAGACGCATGTCATTCTTAAAAAGATCCGGGCCGAGCTCGACGCGCACTATTCCGACCGCATGCTGCTTGCCGAGGCCAACCAGTGGCCGGAGGACACGCGCCCCTATTTCGGAGAGGGCGACGAGTGCCAGATGGGCTTCCATTTCCCCCTGATGCCGCGAATGTACATGGCGCTGGCCCAGGAAGACCGGCATCCGGTCACAGACATCATCCGCCAGACACCGGATATCCCGGAAAACTGCCAATGGGGCATATTCCTCCGGAACCACGACGAACTGACGCTCGAAATGGTGACCGATCAGGAGCGCGACTATCTCTGGCGCACCTATGCGCAGGATTCGCGCGCGCGCATAAATCTGGGCATCCGCCGCCGCCTCGCGCCTCTCATGCAGAACGACCGTCGCAAGATCGAGCTGATGAACTCGCTCCTGCTTTCGATGCCGGGCACGCCGATCCTCTACTACGGCGACGAGATCGGCATGGGCGACAACTACTATCTCGGCGATCGCGACGGGGTACGTACCCCGATGCAATGGTCGTCGGACCGCAATGCCGGTTTCTCCCGCGCCGATCCGCAGCAACTCTACCTGCCGGTCATCCTCGACCCCGTCTATGGCTACCAGACGATCAATGTTGAAGGGGAAAGCCGCGACCCGTCCTCGCTACTCAACTGGATGCGGCGCATGGTGGCCGTGCGCAAGGAACATCCGGCCTTCGGTCGCGGGGCCATCACCCTGCTTTATCCGCGCAACCGCAAGGTTCTGGCCTACGTCCGTCACTACGACGGCGACAGCATCCTGTGTGTCGCGAACCTCTCCCGCGCGGCGCAGGCGGTCGAGCTCGACCTGTCTGCCTGGAAGGACGCCGTGCCGATCGAACTGACCGGGCGTTCGCCGTTCCCGCCGGTCGGCGACCTGCCTTACCTCGTGACATTGCCGGCCTACGGCTTCTACTGGTTCCTGCTGGCTCCGGAGGGCGAGGCGCCGCGCTGGCATCAGCCAGCGCCGGAGGTCCTGCCGGAATTCGTCACGCTGACCTGCCGTGACGGTCGCGTCGGCTCGGCTCTCTCCGGGCGCGAGCGGCAGCTTCTCGAGCAGGATATCCTGCCAAAATTCCTGCCTTTGCAACCCTGGTACGCTACTGGCGCCGGTATCGAGAAGATGGTGCTTTCCCGGCTGGCGGAAACCGCGGACGGCCGACATGCACTTACAGGCGTAGATGTGCGCAGGGCTGGCGAGGGACAGGAATATCTGCTGCCGCTATCAGCCCTCTGGGGCGAGGAAAATCTTGATATTGGCGCGCCCAACCTGTCGCACACGCTGGGCAAGCTGCGGCGTTCGTCTCGGGTCGGCGCGTTGGTGGACGGCGCGTTCGACGGGGATTTTGCGCGGCGAATCATGGACGGCATGCGTGGCGACACCATCTTCGACGAAACCAACAACGCCATTGCGTTCCATGGCACGGAGTCGTTGCGGCAACTGCCCGAGCTAGGTGAACCGCATCCGATCGCGGTTGGCGACGCGAACGTCTCGATCGCGTTCGGGCTGAACGCGGTGCTGAAGTTTTATCGGCGCATTCGTCACGGTATCCGGCCAGACGTCGAGATTCCGCGGTTTCTCACCGAAACCGCGGGTTTCCGCCATACGCCCGCCTATCTCGGCCAGATGATCCACCAGCCGGCCGAGGGGGAACCGTCGACCCTTGCCGCTGCTTTCGCCTACGTACAGAACCAGGGCAACGCCTGGAATGTCATAGCCGATGCCTTGCAGCGTGACCTTGAGGATTTCGAGCTTGGTTCCCAGTTGCCGGAGCCGGGCGACGCCGGAACGGGCTTTGCCTTTCCATTGATGATCGGGCCGTTGTTGGGGCGCCGCACCGCGGAGATGCACCGCGCGCTGGCGGCGGCCACGGAGGATCCGGCTTTTTCCGTCGAGAAATTGACCAATGGCGATGTCCAACGGTGGACCCTGCAAACGCTGCGGCACTTCGAGGGACTGGTGGATCGGTTGGACAAGCCGGTCCTCGACCTGTCCGAACGCGCTCGTGCGGCCAAGGCGGCGATAGTGGATGCGCGCGCGTCCTTGGCATTTCGTATTCGGGCAGCCTCGGAAATGCGCCCGGAAGGGGGTGTGTCGCGTGTACATGGCGACTACCGGCTCGGTCGCGTACTGACGGCGCAGGATGATCTGATGATCGTCGGCTTCGGTGCCGCCCCGGATTCCGACCGCGAAAAAGATTCCCCGCTCAACGATGTAGCCGACATGCTTCTATCGCTGCATGAGGCCGCAGCGAATGCGCTGGCTGTCGCTCGTGCCGCTCCGGATCGCGAACCCGTGCTTGCCGGCCGAGCGATGGAATGGGGCGTGGCCACGAGGCGCGATTTCATGCGAGCCTACGTAGAAAACGTCGCCGGGTCGTCGACCCATCCACGCGATTATCGCTTCGCCGAGGCGCTGCTGGAGCTTTTCCTGATTGGCAAGGCGGCGCATGCGGTCACCGGAAAGCTGGAGCGCGGTGCGATGGATATCGAGGCGCCGCTCACCGCACTTGCCGAATTGGCTAGCGGGGAAGTGCTGTCGGCGCGATAAGCCGCGTCTCTTGCCCAGATGC
>JBQCFA010000172.1:0-3150 GCA_051959695.1 Rhizobiaceae bacterium | reverse complement strand
GGCGATGTCAGGGGCAAGCCGGTGTGGGAGATCAAGGACTGGTCGCTGTAGCGCGACCTTTCATCGGCTTGGCGAGGGTCGGCTATCGAAGCCCGACCCTCGCCAGCCTCTCGAGGCGAAACTTCACGCGCGTCCTCCGGGCGATTTTCGACGCCGCGAGAGGCTCTGAGCCCCATGCCTGAATCGCCGCAGGAAATCAGGCTGTCGCGACGCTCTCGCGAGCGGGCTGGAGCCCGCCATTGATTTCGAGGAAGTCGATGATCCGGTCGAGGCCCTGACGCCGACGCATGTCGGTGAAGACGAAAGGCCTGTCGCCACGCTGGCGGAGCGTGTCGGCGCGCATGATGTCGAGGTCGGCGCCGACATAAGGCGCGAGATCCATCTTGTTGATGACGAGCAGATCGGAGCGCGTGATGCCGGGGCCGCCCTTGCGCGGGATCTTCTCGCCGGCGGCGACGTCGATCATGTAGATGGTCAGGTCGGCGAGATCGGGCGAGAAGGTTGCCGCGAGATTGTCGCCGCCGGACTCGATGAAAACCACGTCGAGGTCGGGGAAACGCCGGCGCATCTCCGCGATGGCCGCGAGATTGATCGAGGCGTCCTCGCGGATGGCGGTATGCGGGCAGCCGCCGGTCTCCACGCCGAGGATGCGCTCCTCCGGCAGCGCCTGCACCCGGTTGAGGATCAACTGGTCTTCCTTGGTGAAGATGTCGTTGGTGACGACGGCCACCGAATAGCGGTCGCGCATCGCTTTGCACAGCATCTCGGTCAGGGTCGTCTTGCCGACGCCGACCGGCCCTCCGATGCCGACGCGCAGCGGGCCGTTTGTGGAGTTCATGAGCGGAACACCCGAGAATATTGCGTTTCGTGACGCATCGCCATCACCTCCGACATGAACGTCGCCGAGCCGAGATCGTCAAGGGTGGAAGCGGCGGCTCGGGCGGCCGTGGCCAGCACCGCGTCCTCGAGCGCCGCCAGCGCCGCGACGCCGTCGCTCTGGCCGAGCGGAACGAGCCTGACCGAGGCCTGCACGAGATTGGAGACGAAAGCATGGAGATAGGCGGTCAATGCCGGCTCCAGCGCAATCCCGTTGGCAGCCGCGGCGGCGGCGACGGCGACGGGGTAGGGGGCGCCGGCGCCAGCCGCCTGTTTCCCCGACCACGAGCAGAGAGCATGCATGAACGCCTCGCCCTGCAGAATGGTCTCCATATGGCGCTCCTTCGAGCCGGCAAGCGCTGCGGCCAGGTCAGCCGTTTCGGCCCCGCCCCCGGCTTTCGCCTCCCGCCAGCTTTCGGCGAAAAGCACGGCGTCGTTCCAGGCGGAACCGCGCTGAAGCAAATCACCGAGCCAATCAACGAGGCTCGCGCGGTCGCGGATCACTCCCTCCTCGATGGCGCGCTCGATCCCGTGGCTGTAGGAAAAGGCGCCCACCGGAAAGGCCGGCGAAAGCCAAGTCATCAGCCGCAGCAGCGTCTGTTCGGAAGAGCTAGTCATGGTGATGACCGTGCGAATGTCCGTGATCATGCCCATGGGCGTGATAGGCGCCGTGCACTGGCTGGAAATGTTCCACAATTTCTTCCACGCTCGCGCCGAGCCCTTCCAGCATGTCGCGGATGACGTGGTCGCGGCGGATGAGGATACGGTCCTCGTCGACCTGCGCGGCGAGGTGGCGGTTGCCGATATGCCATGCGAGATGCCTCAGCGGAACCGCGCCGGCCTTGACCTGATAGAGCTCTTCCACCGCCGCCACGATCCGGATGGCGCGGCCGTCCTCCAGAACCAATGCGTCGCCGTTGGCGAGCAAGGTGGGCTCTGGCAGGTCGACCATCACCTGAACACCCTGGTCGGTGGCGACCAGCTTGCGCCGCAGGTGGCGATCGCTTGAATCGAGCGTCAGCGTGCCGAACGGCTCTGCTTCAAGATGATGACGATGCGAGGTTGCTCTCAGCATGGTCAAAACAGAAAGTAGCGTTGCGCCATGGGAAGCACCTCGGCAGGTTCGCAGGTCAGGAGTTCGCCGTCGGCCCGGACCTCATAGGTCTCGGGATCGACCTCGATATGCGGCGTGGCGCTGTTGAATATCATAGACGCCTTCCCGATGCCGCCGCGCGTATTCTCCACGGCAAGCATCGCCTTTTCGACGCCGAGCCTCTCCCTCAATCCGTCTTCGAGCGCCGCTTTCGACACGAACGTTACCGATGAATTGACGATGGCCTTGCCGTAGGCGCCGAACATCGGCCGGTAGTGGACCGGCTGCGGCGTCGGTATCGAGGCGTTCGGGTCGCCCATCGGCGCGGCGGCGATGGAGCCGCCGAGCAGGACTATCTCCGGCTTCACGCCGAAGAATGCCGGGCTCCACAGCACCAGGTCGGCGCGCTTGCCGATTTCGATCGATCCGATCTGCTTCGAGAGGCCGTGGGCGATGGCCGGGTTGATCGTGTATTTGGCGATGTAGCGGCGGACGCGGAATTTGTCGTTCTCGCCCTTTTCCTCCGGCAGCCGGCCGCGCTGCCGCTTCATCTTGTCGGCCGTCTGCCAGGTGCGGATGACCACTTCGCCGACCCGCCCCATTGCCTGGCTGTCGGAAGAGATGATCGAAAAAGCTCCGATATCGTGGAGAATGTCCTCGGCCGCGATCGTCTCCTTGCGGATGCGGCTTTCGGCGAAGGCGATGTCTTCCGGGATCGACGGCGACAGGTGATGGCAGACCATCAGCATGTCGAGATGCTCCGCGATCGTATTCTTGGTATAGGGCCGCGTCGGATTGGTGGAAGACGGAATGACGTTCGCCAGGCCCGCGACCTTGATGATGTCCGGCGCGTGGCCGCCGCCGGCGCCCTCCGTGTGGAAGGCGTGGATGGTACGGCCCTTGAAGGCGGCGACCGTGTCCTCGACGAAGCCGCTCTCGTTCAGCGTATCGGTGTGGATCATCACCTGAACGTCGTGTTCGTCGGCGACCGACAGGCAATTGTCGATCGCCGCCGGGGTCGTTCCCCAATCCTCGTGCAGCTTGAGCGCGCAGGCGCCGCCCCGGAACATCTCGACCAGCGCCTCGGGCCGCGAGGCGTTGCCCTTGCCCGAAAGCCCGAGATTGATCGGGAAGCCGTCGAAGGAGCGGATCATCCGGCCGAGATGCCACGGCCCCGGCGT
>JBQCFA010000171.1:0-2997 GCA_051959695.1 Rhizobiaceae bacterium | reverse complement strand
CCTGCCGTGCGCCATGGCGCACGCGCCGAGGCAGGATCGCGCGTCGCGACCCAGCCGCTGCCGCCAGCCACTGCAACAATCATTCCGCCGCCGAGGACGCGGATGAAGTTCCTTCGAGAAGACATCACTGATCACTTCCCTTCTGGTTTAATGCTAAACTATATAATTCATCGTTGAACTATATTCAAGCCGACGGCGGCTTGACGTTCCGACCCCGGCTGCCGCATCAGGGGCCATGCGCGCCAACTACCGGATGCAACGGCTTTTCGTGCCGGACGACCTCGTGGGGGGACGGGCCATCGAGGCCGTCCCGACGCAGGCCCACTATCTCCTTAAGGTACTTCGCCTTAGCGAAGGGGCGGAGGTTCTGCTCTTCAACGGTCGCGACGGCGAATGGCGAGCCGTCCTGGCGCTGGTGGGTAAGAAGAGGGCCGAGCTGACGCCGGTCGAGCAGACGCGTCCGCAGCCATCTGCGCCGGACCTGCTCTACTGCTTCGCGCCACTGAAGCAGGGGCGGCTCGACTATCTCGTGCAGAAAGCGGTGGAGATGGGCGCGGGCGCGCTGCAGCCCGTGATCACGCAGCACACGCAGGTGACGAAGCTCGGCATCGACCGGTTGCGGGCGAACGCGGTGGAAGCCGCGGAGCAATGCGGCGTCCTCGCCATTCCGCCGGTCCGCGAACCGGTAAAGCTCGACCGGCTGCTCGCCGAATGGGAGGCGGGGCGGCGGCTGATCTTCTGCGACGAGGACGCCGGCACGGACAATCCGCTGCCGGCGCTTCAGGCCGTCGAGGCAGGCAGGCTCGGCGTGCTGGTCGGCCCGGAAGGCGGCTTTTCCGAGAGCGAACGCCTGCAGTTGCGCGCCCTTCCCTTCGTCACCGCCATCCCGCTCGGCCCGCGTATCCTGCGCGCCGACACGGCGGCGGTGGCGGCGCTCGCCATCGTGCAGGCGACCCTCGGCGACTGGTGAACCCGCAAGGCCGGGTGCGCCGACTGCTCAAATCTTCTTGACGGGTGGGCCAAGATTTTTCGCTTGATCAAGGCATTCCCCTTCGTCCATCAAACGCCACCTATCGAAGCGGCCGGCCGCAGGAGACGAATCCATGGCACGCGACACCACCGATTCCCGGCCGATCGAGCGCATTGACGATCTCGTCGCCGACCTCGCCAAAGGTTGCAAGCCGCGCGACAAGTGGCGCATCGGCACCGAACACGAGAAATTCCCCTTCTATGTCGACGGCAATTCGCCGGTGCCCTATGCCGGCGGGCGCGGGATCCAGGCGCTGCTTGAAGGGATGAAGGAAAAACTCGGCTGGGAACCGATCGTCGACGCCGGCAATCTTATCGGGCTCGGCGGCCCGACGGGGCAGGGCGCCATCAGCCTTGAGCCCGGCGGCCAATTCGAGCTTTCCGGCGCGCCCCTGGAGACCATTCACCAGACCTGCCGCGAAGGGAACGCGCATCTGGCGCAACTGCGCGAGATCGCCGAACCGCTCGGCATCCGCTTCCTCGGCCTCGGCGGCAGCCCGAAATGGACGCTGGCCGAGACGCCGCGCATGCCCAAATCACGCTACGACATCATGACCGCCTACATGCCGAAGGTGGGCACGCAAGGGCTCGACATGATGTACCGCACCTGCACGATCCAGGTGAACCTCGACTTCGAGAGCGAGGCCGACATGCGCCGCAAGATGCAGGTCGGATTGAAGCTGCAGCCGCTCGCCACCGCGCTCTTCGCCAATTCGCCCTTCACCGAGGGAAAGCCGAACGGCCTGCAATCCTGGCGTGGCGACATCTGGCGCGACGTCGACAACCAGCGGTCGGGCCTGCACGAATTCTGCTTTTCGCCGGAGTTCGGCTTCGCTGACTATGTCGAATGGGCGCTCGACGTGCCGATGTATTTCGTGATCCGCGACGGAAGCTACCATGACATGACGCACATGACCTTCCGCCAGTTCATGGGTGGAGCTGCGCGCAAGGAACTCGCCGACGGTGAGGCGACGATGGGCGACTGGACGAACCATCTTTCGACGCTTTTCCCCGACGTCAGGCTGAAGCGCTTCCTCGAGATGCGCGGCGCCGACGGGGGGCCATGGAGGCGCATCTGCGCACTGCCGGCTTTCTGGGTCGGGCTGCTCTATGACGCCGAGGCGCTCGACCAGGTCGATGCGCTGACCAGGAACTGGACCTTTATAGAAACCAGCGCGATGCGCAGCGCGGTCCCGAAGGAGGGGCTCAACGTCATGCTGCGCAATTCCTCCCTTCGCGAGATCGCGCGCGAGGTGCTCGGCATCTCGCGGCTGGGGCTTGCCAATCGCCGCCGGCTGAACCGCGACGGCTTCGACGAGACGCACTATCTCGCGCCGCTGGAGGAGGTGGTCGCGCGCGGCACGACCAGCGCCGAGGACATGGTCCGCGCTTACCATACGCGCTGGGGCGGCTCGATCGAGCCGGTGTTCATGGAGCAGGCGTACTAGGTCGTGAACTCGTAAATCTGGTCGAAATGGTGTGAGGCCATTTGTCCGGGTACAGCGCATGGCCTCAAAAAAGTTGAAGACTTTTTGGACAAGGCCATGCGCCACTTGATTGCTTGCATCGTCCCCAGGGAAAATGCGGGAAAGCGAAGGCGCAGGAAACCATCCGGTTTTCAAGTCCTTCGCGACACCGGAGCGCCGCGCATCCGCAAGGATGCACAAGGGACGCTCCGGCAAGTCAATAGCGGCGCATGTTCCTTTCGTGCCGACAGATGTCGGCACGGGACATGCGCTGTTGCCGGTCAGATGGACCCCATCCTGCGGACGCCGAAACGGCTGCGACCTGCCGCGTCGAACCGCTCGACCGGGGGAACCCCGATCTTCGCGCTTCTCCTGGCATCTCTTTGCCGTTTCCGGCGCCAACTCGAGATCTATGACTCCACGACCTAGTATTCCAGCTTCGGATACCAGTCGGTCCCCCTTCCCTCGGGCGTGGTGTCGAGCACGTTCCACAGGATGGCGA
>JBQCFA010000170.1:0-2777 GCA_051959695.1 Rhizobiaceae bacterium | reverse complement strand
GCTTCGGGGTGGCTTCGATCGCGACGCGCGCCTGCTCGTAGCCCGTGGCGATGGTCGATCCGTCGAAGTACACGCAGGAAAGGGCGACCTCCAGGCAGGCGCCGGCGTCCACGCTGACTATGCGCATCGACGCGCTGTGCGCGCGCCATTGTCGTACCGTCCGCGTGATCCATAGCGTCGCCATCGAGAATATCGCGCCGAACGCCCCGCCGACCACGCCGCACGCGATCAAGAGCGGCACGTCGCGCGGAAACGCGGCGGAGGCGTGGGCGACGCCGAAATAGGTGTAGTTGCCGGCGACCGAGAGCGAGGCGAGGCCGGCGAGGATCACCGCGAACAGCACCAGGCCGTTCGTGCGCGCCTGGTAGGCGCGGCTCATCTCCTCGATGGCGAAGACGATGCCGGCGAGCGGCGTGTTGAAGGCGGCGGCGATTCCCGCCGCCGAGCCGGCGAGGATAAGGCCGCGCGCCTGCGCCATGCCGCCCCAGCGCGCCGTCTGGAGCATAATGGAGGCACCGACCTGGACGGTCGGGCCTTCACGGCCGATCGAAGCGCCGCACAAGAGGCCGACGATCGTCAGAAGGATCTTCCCCGCGACCATCCTGAGCGAAAGGAAGCGGTTGCGTTCCTCCTCGTCGCGCAGGTGGCGGGCCGCGATCGCCTGCGGAATGCCGCTGCCCTGCGACGCCGGGAAGAAGCGGTCGGCGCACCACGCGATGACCACGAAGCCGGCGGGCGTCAGGAGGATGGGCACGAAGCGCGGCCAGCCGACCGAGCCGGTGAAGGTGTCGACGAACAGCGCCTGCGCCACGTTCGCGAGCGACGCGAAGCCGGCGCCGATGCCGCCGATGGCGAGCGCTCCGAACCAGAAGACCAGTCGTGGCTTCCACAGGCGCGGAGAGGTCATGAGGGCCCGCGAGCGTCTTACCAGTCCAATTCTTGCCGCCCGCCGCGCCACGCCCGTTTTCCTGCTGATCGATCGTTGGGCGTCGAATTGCACACTGACGGGAAAGCGCGCAAGGCATTTCGTGTCGAGCGCCCTGATGTCGTATGATTGTTCCGGGACATCCAGTACGGGGAGAGCGGATGAGCGACGCGCATTCGGCTTCCGGCGCCACGGCCGCGCCAATCGTCGGCTGGCTCGTCGAGAGCGGGCTTGCCGGCCTCGACCTCCCCGGACTCGTAGCCGGGCTTGGCCGCCGCCTCAACGCGGCCGGAATCGTCGTCGACCGGGTGGGATGCTCGATACTGACGCTTCACCCGCAGATCGTGTCGCACGAGGCGACGTGGCGCTCGGACGGCGACGGCGCCGCGACGACGCACTACACGCCGGCCCTGATGCAGGACCCGGAGAATCGGCGCGGTCCCTATTTCGAGCTCGCCCTGAACCATCTGACCAGCAAGCGCTATGCGCTGGGGACGGCCGGTTCGCCGGAAGAAATGCCGCTTCTCGCGCGGCTGCGCCGCGAGGGCCACACGGAGTATTTCGGCTTCTTCCATCCGACCGGCGGCGCGGCCGCTGTCACGCCATTCGCCAGCAGGATCGGCCTGGTCCCTTGCGTCGTCGGGTCCTTCGCCACCCGGCGTCCGGGCGGCTTCCGCGATGCGGAGATCGAGGTCTTCGAGGCCGTTTCGCGCCCGCTGGCGCTGGCGGCCAAGGCGCGGGCGAATTTCGAGACCGGCGCCCGGCTGCTCGAGATCTATCTCGGCCGCGTCTCAGGTTCGGAGGTCCTCGCCGGACGCATCACGCGCGGCGACGCCAAGCGCATCTCCTGCGGCATCTGGTATTGCGACCTGCGCGGCTCGTCCGCTCTCGCGGCGCGCCTCTCTCCGGACGCCTATGTCGCGCTCCTCAACGGCTATTTCGACGCCAGCGTCGGGGCGGTGATGCAAGCCGGCGGCGAGGTGCTGAAACTGATCGGCGACGCGGTGCTGGGCATCTTCCGGTCGGAGGATCCGGAGCGCGACCTGGACATGCGCGAACGGGCTCTGGCCGCCGCCGTCCGTGCGTTGCGGGAGATCGGCGCTCTGCAGGCGCAGGCGAAGCCGCTGCGGGCAGGCATAGGGCTGCATGTGGGGGAGGTGATGTACGGCAATGTCGGCACCGACGAACGGCTTGATTTCACCGTGATCGGCCGCGCCGTCAACGAGGCGGCGCGCCTGCAGGCGCTCGGCAAGCAACTCGGCCTTCCGCTACTGGCGTCGAATGCCTTCGCCGCGCCGATGCAGCATCGATTCGCTTTCGCCGGCGCCCAGGTGGTAGGCGGCCTCTACGAGAAGCTCGAGGCCTATTCGGCAAGGGAGTAGATCAGACTGGGGCAGAGAGTGTATCGTCAAGTATAGAACTAAGAAAAAAATCCTAATATTGTACTTCGCGTACCCAAGGAATAAGATGATGCGGAATACCTACCTGTGTGGGAAACCGCCCGTGATTCGGATTAGCCTCTCGTACATTTACAAGCTCGCGGTGGCATTGGAGCCGATCGGTAACTTTGCCGCGCAGGAAACTGCTAGGGGGGACGTTTTTTTCCCGGCCCTGCTCGCTCAAAACGCGGTTACGGAACTCACGACCGGCACCTTATATGCGCCTTTTCTCCGGACCTCATTTCAATCGGCTCAGAACCTGATTGCGGAATTGTCTAAAATAACCGGACAGCCTGTGAATGATATTCCAATTCCGCAATATGAGATGTTTCTCCTGAAACAGGCGTACGATCAATATAAGACCGTCCTTCTGGCCGATCTAGAAACTCTGCATTCGTATTTCGTATCGCAGA
>JBQCFA010000169.1:0-4253 GCA_051959695.1 Rhizobiaceae bacterium | reverse complement strand
CTTCTCTATCCGCTCGGCGACCGCGTTGATCTCTTCGATCGAATGCATCTGCCGCCGGTTCACGGCAAGGTGACGCCCAAGCATAAGCGCACCCGTCTCGCATCTGGCGCGCAGCGCCTCGTCTTCAATCGTCTCGAAGTCTGCGTTGTGGGCAAGGCCGAGGATGCGCCGATGCATCTCCACCCCGGCGAAGCCGAGCGTGTCGGCCCAGAGATCGGCGAAGAAATGGTCGAGCGCCTGCTCGGAACCGAGCCAGTCGCCCTGGTCCTCGAAAAGCTCGCGCCGGTAGAGGATGCCGTTGCGCTCCTCGCGCCACAGCCGCGCGAACTCGGAGCGGAAGACGGCCCAGGCCTCGACGATGGTGGCGAACAGCCATTGCCGCATGGCCACCCGGCTGCCGTTTTCCTCGTGGCCACGCTGCGAGAAGTAGGACATCCAGAGGTTGGAAAAATACATGCCGGTATCGAGCGCCATCGGACCGTAGAAGGCAAATTCGGGATCGATCACCTTCGTTTCGGTGTCCGTCACCATGATCGAGCCGGAATGCAGGTCGCCATGCACCATCGTCTGCGCGTTGGCCGAGAAGAGGTGTTTCATATGCTGAGCGGCGACCTTTAGGTCGCGGTCCGCCCGGAGCCTGGCCACAATGCTGTCGAGCGCCGGCGAAGTATGCCTGTTGCGTGGCGCGTCGAAATATGGGTCCGTGAAGACGAGACTCTCGGTGATGTCGCAGAGCTCGACATTGCCGGCGAACAGCGCCAGGTCGGCCTTGCGCTTGGCCGTGTCCATGGCGAGATCGGAGCCGCGGAACAGCGTGCGCGCCATGAACAGTCCCATATGCCGGGCGAGGTCCGGCAATTGCCGCCCGTCGATCAGGGCGCGACGTAGGATTACGTGCGGCGCCAAGTAGTCCATCACGATCAGCGCCTGTGCCTCGTCGAAATGATGGATCGCCGGCACCATGCCGGGGTCGCGCTCATTCTGGCGCGTAAGCGCGTGGTATTCGAAGAAGGAGCGTTTGAGCGGCAGCGGCCAGCTGTCGCCGACGAGGCGCACATAGGGCAGCGCCTGCTTGACCACGACGGCGCCTTTCTCGCCCTCGACGATGAAGACGAGGTTGAGATTGCCGTCGCCGACCTCGCGCACCTTCCAGGAATCCGCGGCGCCGAGTCGTTCTGCAAGCGCCGCGATGTTCGCCAGCCGTCCCGGCAGGCTCGCGACCGTCAACGCCTCGAACACAGGCTTGTCCATTTGATCTCCTCCCGGCTATTGCGCTTTTCCATTGCCCCTCACCCGGTTCGCTTCGCGAACCAACCTCTTCCCGGTGGGCAGAGGAGCGCCGGCAGCGCCGTCTCTTCCTGTTCTCCCCCCAACGAGGAGAAGGTGGCCCGAAGGGCCGCATGAGGGGGTAACCCCCGTGCTCACCTCAATGCCGCGGCGATATTCCCTCCGTCGACCGTGGTCACGTCGGCCGTCGTGCGTTCCGCCAACGCCTGATGCAGGAAGGCTTCGGCGACATGCTCGGCCTTCACTTCCTGGCGCAGCAAATTGCCGGCCATATAGTCCTTCTCCGAGACGCCGCGTGCCTTGGAGCGGCTGGTGATCATCGCGTCGTCGAGCAGGCCGGAGCGGATGCGGTCGGCATTGACCGCGTTGGAGCGCACCCCGATCGCGCCGTATTCGAGCGCGTACTGACGGGACAGGAACAGGGTCGCAGCCTTGGGCAGGCCGTAGGCGCCGAAATTGGCGCCTGGATTGATGGCCTGCTTCGACGTGTTGAAGAGAAGCACGCCGCCCGTGTCCTGTTCCTTGAAGATGCGAACCGCGTTCTGCGCCACGCTTTGGTGCGAGAAGAAATTGAGCTCGAAGCTGTTGCGTAGGAGCGTGTCGTCGAGTTCCCCGATTCCGCCTTCGAAGGCGGCGCCGGCATTGGAGACGACGATATCGACGCCGCCGAAATTCTTCACCGCCTGATCGAAGGCGGCGCGAACCGATTTCGGATCCGTGACATCGCAGGCGACGCCGATCGAATCGTTGCCGGCCGCCTTCGCCGCGGCCTCCGCCCTGGCGGCGTCGAGGTCGGCGACAACCGCATGCGCGCCATAGGAAGCGAAGAGCTTCGCCGTCGCGCCGCCTATAGCGCCGCCACCGCCGGTGACGAGCAGCACCTGCCCGGTCAGCGGCTTGGGCTTGTTCCCGGCAAGCTTGGCCTGTTCCAGCGACCAGTACTCAAGCTCGAAGAGCTCGGGCTTGGAAAGCGGATGGAACGTGCCGACCGCCTCGGCGCCCGTCACGGCCTCGATCCACATCTCGCCGACGTCGGAGGCGATGCGTGCGTCCTTCAAGGTGCGGCCGAATCCGAACATGCCGAGCCCAGGCACCAAGGCCAGGCGCGGCATAGGATCTAGCATGGTACGGGCCACGTCGTCGCGAGCGTCGTTTGTCGTGAAGTAGTCCGTGTAGTCGGCGACATATCTGGCGACGCGCGTCTTTACCTTCCCGGCGTAGCCCGCCGCATCGTTCCCGTCCGGCGCATCGAGCACGATCGGTCCAGTCTTGATGCGGATCGACAAATCCGGCGTGCTGACGCCCGCTTGCGCAAGCCGCTGGAGATCGGCGGAGCCGAGGAACTCCACGATCTTTGGCGAGGTGCGGAAATCCGAGACGAAGCGGTCGAAGCGGCCCTCCCCACGTGGAAAGGCGACGGCGCCGCGCAGCGTCGGGGCGATGTCTTCCGGCTTTGCCAGTTTCACCGGCAGGGCGGCTGTCCTTCCCGGTTTCGCCTTGGTTGCGATGTATTGTTCCGCCACCGTAACGTATTCGATCATACGGTCGTAGGATTGCCTGGCATTGTCGCCGAAGGTGAAGATGCCGTGCTTGTCGAGGATCAGCCCTTCGACGCCAGGGTTCTCGTCGTAGATGTCGGCGGCCGCCTTGGCCAGGTCAAAGCCCGGCTTGATGTAGGGCACAAAGCCCATCTTCGACCCGAAGACCTCGCGGCAAATCGGCTCGCTGTCCTGCTGGTCGACGAGACCGAGGATCGCCGTGGAGTGCGTGTGGTCGACGAATTTATGCGGCAGGAAGGCGTGCAGCAGCGTCTCGACCGAAGGGTTCGGCGAGGCCGGATCGATGAGATTGGCGCGCTGCAGCGCCACCATGTCCTCGTCGGAGAGCTTGTCCAGTGCGCGCGCCTTCAGGAGCGGCGCAAGCTTCACGGCGGGCAGGCCGGCGGGCTCGATGACGCCCATGTCCCAGCCTGAGCCCTTGACGCAGAGGACATCCCATTCCTCGCCCACGAGGTCCCGGACCCTGAGCTTGACCGAGGTGTTGCCGCCGCCATGCAGCACGAGTCGCGGCTCGCCGCCGAGCAGCCGCGTCGTATAGACCCGCAAAGCCAGATCGCGGCCGATGCCTTTCTTGGCATAGGCTGCCACCAACGTTTCGGCTTCGCCGTCCTTCCATAGATTCTGCATTCTCGTCTTTCCTTCGTCGGCCGCTGAGGCCTTCTTGCCGATGGGAATAAGGGGGTCCGGGTTCCGGTTCAAGGCCGCCGACGCCGGAGGCGAGATCCTCGCGGGATTATTTTATCAGCGCCGCGATCTCGCGGAAGTTCGGATCGGCCGCAGTGCCCAGCCATTCGAAGATCGCCATCTCGGCCGTCACGATCTCGGCGCCGTGACCGCGCATGCGCTCGACGGCCGCCTCCTTGCTTTCGGCGCGCCGTGAACCGATGGCGTCCCGCGCCACATGGACCTTGTGACCGCCTTCGATCAGGCCAAGCACGGTCTGAAGCACGCAGACATGCGCCTCGCAGCCCGTAACCACGATGTCGGGCCGATCCTTCGGCAGCCTCTCGAAGAAGCCGCCGGCGCGCGTGGCGTCGAAGTCCATCTTGGCGAGCGTCGGCAAGTTCCCGCCGGCCAGTTCCGGAACGGTCGGGCCAAGCCCCTTCGGATTCTGCTCGGTGACCAGCGCCGGAATGCCGAGCAGCCTCGCTGCCGCGATCAGCTTTCCGGCATTGGCGATTGCCTGTCCAGCATCCTCGATCGCCGGCATGAGCCTTTGCTGGAAATCGATGACGAGAAGCGTCGTGCGGTTGCGGTCGATCGTCCTCATGATTTCTCTTTCAGCGGCTCTGTTCCAGACGATGAGATCATGGTTTAGGGTTGCGGGCAGCATAGCGTGGTATGAGAGGAACGCCATCATGCTGATGACCGCCGCCGACTATCGTGAATCGCTCCGTGCCTATCGTC
>JBQCFA010000168.1:0-16596 GCA_051959695.1 Rhizobiaceae bacterium | reverse complement strand
GGCATGGTCTCTATCGTCGGCCGGCGGAAGGGCGACACGGTGATGGAGAAACCCGTCGGCGCGATCATCGGCGCCTCGTAGAGGCACAGGCAGAAGCGCGTCGAGTCCGGGTCGGCCGGGACGCCCATGTAGCCGCCGTGCTCGGCCCAGTACATGGGCCGGATATAGACGGCGGTCTTGCCGTCGAATTTCTTCAGGCCTTCCCGGGCAAGGCCGATGATTTCCTCAACCGTGATGGTGGGGGCGAGCCCAAGCGCCACAGCCGAATTGTTGACGCGTTCGGCGTGGCGGTCGAGATCGGGCGCAACGCCCTCGAACCAGCGAGCGCCGTCAAAGACGCTCGAGCCAAGCCACATGACGTGGCTGCGCGGCCCGACGAGGGGCACATTGCCCTCGTGCCAATCGCCATCCACGAATGTCCAGGTCGTCGTCTGAGCGGCGGTGTTGACTTTCATGCGAAAATTCCAATCACGTCACGAAAATATGACCGCCATGGAAGATGCTTTACCTTCCATCGTCAATCGTCATGGCACAACAAATCGTAGTCCAGGGCCGGTCGCGCCGATGGCATTAACACGCTAAAGTCGTTTCCCGATCCGGTAGAGGTTTACATGCGGTATTCAGCCTTCGTCTTCGATGCCTACGGAACATTGTTCGACGTCCACGCGGCGGTGCGCCGCCACGCAGCCGAAGTCGGGCCGGACGGGCAGGCCATCTCGGAACTGTGGCGATTGAAACAGATCGAGTATTCCTGGATACGAACCCTGATGGGCTCTTATCTGGATTTCTGGCAACTGACCGAACAGGCGCTCGACTTCGCCTTCGCCAAATATCCTTCCGCCAATCCCGCGCTGAAGCCGAAGTTGCTCGACGCCTATCGCGACCTCGACTGCTATCCGGAGGTGCCCGCGGTATTGAAGGCGCTCAAGGCGGAAGGGGCGCGCGTGGCGATCCTTTCCAACGGCTCTCCGAAGATGCTGGAGACGGCGGTCCGGAAAGCCGCGCTGGACACCGTCCTCGATGACGTGTTTTCCGTCGATGCAATCCGGCGCTTCAAGACGGATCAGTCCTGCTACGAACTCGTCACCACCGCCTGGCGGCTTTATCCGGACGCCGTGTCCTTCCAGTCGTCAAACCGCTGGGACATCGCCGGGGCGGCCAAGTTCGGCTTTCGCACCGTCTGGATCAACCGGACCAACCAGCCGGACGAATACACGGACCACGCGCCGAAGGTGATTCTGCCCAGCCTCGATCGCCTGGTCGCGTCAGCCTGACACCGCCGCGCGGCGTCGAGACGTTGCTGCAATGCAACGAATCGCCGCGCCCCGTCGTTTCAGGGGCTGCCGGTCCATTTCCGGCCGCATTTCGCTCCCTTATCCGCATTGGGGAGGTGATGAAGCGAACGGGTTCGAGGACAGGGCGGCAGCATGACAGACAATGGATTTACGAACGGCGCACTCACCCGCAGGCGCCTGCTGACGATGGCGGCCCTGGGTGCGGCGTCGGCCAGCTTGTCCGCGTGCGTCACATCCCCGCCCGTCGTCGAGGATCAAGGCTTCCCGCCTTATGGCGCCGGACCGGCAGGCATCGGCGATCCCGCGGCGATGTATGCCGCGACGGAAGACGAAGGGGTGATGCTGCCGGCGATCCCGTATCAGAAGATCGATCCGCAATATTACCGCCAGATCGTCGACGATCCCACCGGCGAGCAGCCAGGGACGATTGTCGTGCACACCCCGACGCGTTTCCTCTACCTGGTCATGGAGGGCGGGCAAGCTCTCCGCTACGGCGTCGGCATCGGACGGCAGGGCTTCGCCTGGAACGGCCACGCCCATGTCCAGTGGAAGCAGAAATGGCCGAAGTGGACCCCGCCGGAAGACATGATCGCGCGTCAGCCGGAGCTGGCCAAATACAGCGCGGCCAATGGCGGGATGTCGCCAGGCCTCGACAATCCGCTCGGCGCACGCGCTCTCTATCTCTTCCAGGGCAATGTCGACACGCTCTATCGCCTGCACGGCTCGCCGGAATGGTGGTCGATCGGAAAGGCTGTGTCGTCCGGCTGCGTGCGACTGATGAACCAGGACATCATCGACCTCTACAACCGAGTGCCGATCAAGACGCCGGTGCTGGTCGTCTGAAGCAGCGATTCCAACACTTTTGCCGATGATTCGAGAAAAGTGTCGGAGTGATGGATTTCGTTCGGATTTTCCATCCGGCAATGATTTTATCGCCGCGTCAGGCCGCCTAATATGCCGCGCACCAGCGCCCTGCCGAGCGAAGAGCCGACGGAGCGGACGACTGACTTAACGGCCGCTTCTGCCACCGATTGGCGGCGACCGCCTCGCGAACCGACCAGGATGTCGCCGACCTCGCCCCACATCGAACCGCCCGACGATTTGCCGCCGCTCGGCGCGTCGTCGGGCTGCTCGGCGGCATTGGCGGCTTTGCCAGCCTTCTTCTGCAGCATCTCGAAGGCCGACTCGCGGTCGACCGTCTTGTCGTACTGGCCGGCCACCGGGCTCTCGTCCATCACCTTCTTGCGCTCGTCATCGCTGATCGGGCCGATACGCGAAGAGGGTGGACGGATCAGCGTACGCTGCACCACGGACGGCACGGCCTTGTCGCCCAGCGTCGAGACGAGCGCCTCGCCGACGCCGAGCTGGGTAATGGCCTTTGCGCAATCGAAGTCGGGATTCGGGCGGAAGGTCTCCGCCGCCGTCCTCACCGCCTTCTGCTCGCGCGGCGTATAGGCCCTGAGCGCATGCTGAATGCGGTTGCCGAGTTGCGCCAGGACGGTGTCCGGAACATCGAGCGGATTCTGCGTGACGAAGTACACCCCGACGCCCTTGGAGCGGATGAGGCGCACGACCTGCTCGACGCGGTCGATAACGATCTTCGGCGCGTCGTCGAACAGAAGATGCGCCTCGTCGAAGAAGAACACCAGCTTCGGCTTGTCCGGATCGCCGACCTCCGGCAGTTCCTCGAAAAGTTCCGACAGGAGCCACAGTAGAAAGGTCGCGTAGAGCCTCGGGTTCATCATCAGCTTGTCGGCGGCCAGCACGTTGATGGCGCCGCGTCCATCCGGTGTCGTGCGCATCAGGTCGCTGATCTTGAGCGCCGGCTCGCCGAAGAAATACGAGGCCCCCTGCTGGTCGAGGATAAGCAGCGTCCGCTGGATAGCGCCGACCGAGGCTTTCGTCACGTTACCGTATCTGGCGCCGATCTCGCCTGCCCGATCGGCGATGTTGGCGAGCAGCGCCTGCAGATCCTTCATGTCGAGAAGCAGCAGGCCCTCCTCGTCGGCGATCTTGAAGGCGATGTTCATGACGCCTTCCTGCGCCTCCGACAGGTCCATCAACCGCGAAAGCAGAAGCGGTCCCATTTCGGAAACGGTTGCGCGGATCGGATGGCCCTGCTTGCCGAACAAATCCCAGAAGATCACCGGGAACTGCTCGAACTCGTAGGGATCGAGCTTTACCTGCTTGGCGCGCGCGGAGAGGAAGTCCTTGGGCTCGCCCTTCATCGCGATGCCGGAGAGGTCGCCCTTGATGTCGGCGCAGAAGACCGGCACGCCCCGTTGCGAAAAGCCTTCCGCAAGGACCTGAAGCGTCACGGTCTTGCCGGTGCCGGTCGCGCCGGTCACCAGGCCGTGGCGGTTGCCGTAGCGCAGCAGCAGTTCTTCGGCCTTCTGATAGCTGTCGTCGGGCTTGCGGCTGGCTCCCAGGAAGATGCTTTTCTCGTCCGTCATCCGGGCTTCTCCAACTCCACACGGCAGGGCGCCGATGCGCTGACGAACCGTATAGTAACGATGGCGCCGTGCCACAATGCCGTCGATCGAATTTGCGACCCTGCCGGATCGGCCATTGGCCCGAATGATGCATTGCGGTACACGCGAGCCCGCCCTAAAATCGGGTGTCTTGTTGCGGTAGGAGGAGGCTATGGATTCGGATGTTCTCAGAACGACCCGTCTGACGGCAACCGATCGTAGCGGCTGGCTGGCTCTCGTAGCCAAGGCGCTTCGGGGCGCCGATTTCGACAAGTCGCTGCTCTCCCATACGGACGACCAGATCCGCATCGATCCGCTCTACGAGCGCGCGCGCAATGTCGGCCCCGCGGGCCGCATCGATCCGCGCCAGCGCTGGTCGATCGTGCAGCGTGCCGACGACACCGACCCCGCGAGAGCGAACGCGCAAGCGCTCGACGACATAGAGAACGGCGCGACGGGCCTGGCTATCGTCTTCGAGGGCGCCCCCAACGCCTTCGGATACGGACTTCCCGCAACGACCGAAGCCCTGTTGCGGACGCTCGAGGGCGTACCGTTGAACAAGACGCATCTGAGGATCGACGTCCACCCTTCGAGCCGGCTCTCGGTCGACTGGCTGGTGGAGCTTCTGGCCCAGCGCCGCGTCGATCCTGCAAAGCTCAGCCTGTCCTTCGGCATTGACCCGGCGGCCAATTTCGTCGGCACAGGACGGCTGCGCATGTCGATCGAGGCGCTGAGAGCGTCGATGCCGCAATCGCTGGCGCATTTCTTCGCCATGGGTGTGCCGGCAGTGCTGCTCGAAGCGGATGGTCGTGTCTACCACAACGCCGGTGCGACCGAAGCTCAGGAGCTCGGCGCCATGCTGGCCGCCGCGGTCTGGCACCTGCGCATGTTCGAGGAGGCGCGACAGCCGCTCGTCTACGCGGCGCCTCATATCGGGTTCGCGACCAGCGTCGACCAGGACCAGTTCATGTCGATTGCCAAGATCCGGGCGCTGCGGAGATTGTGGATCGCGGCGCAGGAGGCCTGCTCTATTACACCGTCGCAAGCGAGCATCCACGCTGAGACCTCCTTTCGCATGCTGGCGAAGCGGGATGCCGAAACCAACATCCTGCGCAACACGATCGCTGCATTTTCGGCCGGCGTCGCCGGCGCCGACACGATCTCGGTGCTGCCGCATACGCTGGCACACGGCCTGCCCGACGCGTTCGCGCGCCGTATAGCGCGCAACACGCAGCTCATCATCGCGGGGGAGAGCCATCTCGATTTCGTAGCCGATCCGGCGGCGGGATCGGGGGCGATCGAGTCGCTCACCGGCGCCCTGTGCGAAAAGGCTTGGGACGAATTCCGGCGCATCGAAACGGAAGGCGGCATGCTCGCCAGTCTTTCGAAGGGCCACTTCCAGGAACGGGTGAAGGCGGCGCGCGACGAGCGCGGAGTTAAGTTGCGTGAAGGCGAGCGCGCGATCCTCGGCACCACGATCTATCCCCCGCCGAAAGAGCGGGCCGTTTCCACGCTGGATGCCGAGAAGCGCCCGATGCCGGAAGACGGCAGCGTTTTCTGCGAACGCCTGCCCGCGATGCGGCTGGATCAATTGATGGGAAACAACGCTTGATTCCGGATTTTTCAGGGCTCGCGTGGCGCGAGCCCAAGACGCAGCCGCAAAAACCACCCCGCGACAAGCGGCCTACTCCCGAAGGCATCGCCACCCGCCGAAGCTATCGCGAACGCGATATCGCAGATCTGCCCTGGCTCGACACCTATCCGGGGGCGGCGCCCTTCCTGCGCGGCCCCTACCCCACCATGTATGTCCAGCAGCCATGGACGATCCGACAGTATGCCGGCTTCTCGACGGCCGAGGAATCGAACGCTTTCTACCGGCGCAACCTGGCGGCGGGCCAGAAGGGCTTGTCGATCGCGTTCGACCTCGCCACCCATCGCGGCTACGACAGCGACCATCCGCGCGTCGCCGGCGATGTCGGCATGGCGGGGGTCGCGATCGATTCCATCCTCGACATGCGGCAGCTATTCGACGGCATCCCGCTCGACCAGATGACGGTGTCCATGACGATGAACGGCGCCGTCCTGCCGATCATGGCGCTTTACATCGTCGCGGGCGAGGAACAGGGCGTCGCGCAGAAAGACCTCGCCGGGACCATCCAGAACGACATCCTCAAGGAGTTCATGGTCCGCAACACGTACATCTACCCGCCGAAACCCTCGATGCGGATCATCTCGGACATCGTCGCCTACACCTCCGAGCACATGCCGAAATTCAACTCGATCTCGATCTCCGGCTATCATATCCAGGAGGCGGGGGCGACGGTCGACCTCGAGCTTGCCTACACGATCGCGGACGGCATCGAATATGCGCGCGCCGGCGTGGCCGCCGGCCTCGATATCGACAAGTTCGCGCCGAGGCTTTCCTTTTTCTGGAACGCCGGAATGAATTTCTTCATGGAAGTGGCCAAGCTACGCGCCGCACGCCTCATCTGGGCGGTGCTGATGCAGCGGAACTTCGCGCCGAAGGATCCGCGCTCGCTGTCCCTGAGGGCGCATTGCCAGACCTCGGGATGGTCGCTGACCGCGCAGGATCCGTACAACAACATCATGCGCACCATGATCGAGGCCATGGCCGCGACGCAGGGCCACACGCAGTCGCTCCATACCAATTCCTTCGACGAGGCTCTGGCGCTGCCGACGGACCATTCCGCGCGCATAGCACGCAACACGCAACTGCTGTTGCAGAAGGAGTCCGGCACCACGCGAGTGATCGATCCATGGGGCGGTTCGTTCTATGTCGAGCGGCTGACCCATGACCTCGCCGCCCGCGCGCTATCCCATATCGAGGAGGTGGAGAAGCTCGGCGGCATGGCGGCGGCGATCGAGAAAGGCGTACCGAAGCTGAGGATCGAGGAAGCGGCGGCGCGGACCCAGGCGCGCATCGATTCGGGTGAGCAAATGGTCGTCGGCGTAAACAATTTCCGGCCGCAACAAGACACGGAAGTCGACGTGCTGAAGGTCGACAATGCAGAGGTGCGCGCGCGCCAACTCGCCAAGCTGCAACAGCTTAAGGGCACGCGCGACGTGGCGGCGGTCGAGAGTTCGCTCGAAGCGCTGACGCGGGCGGCGGAAAGCGGAAGGGACAACCTCCTCGACCTTGCCGTCAAGGCCGCGCGCGCTAGCGCCACGGTCGGGGAAATCTCGCTGGCCCTGGAAAAGGCGTTCGGCCGGCACGTCGCGGAAATCCGCACGATCTCCGGCGTCTATCGCAAGGAAATGGGCGAAAACGCAGTGATCGAGCGCGTGCTCGGCAAGGTAGAGCGCTTCAATCGGCTGGCCGGCACGCCCCCCCGCATCCTGGTAGCCAAGATGGGCCAGGACGGCCACGACCGCGGCCAGAAGGTCATCGCGACAGCCTTCGCCGATCTCGGCTTCGAGGTGACGGTCGGCGCCATGTTCCAGACGCCGGAGGAGATCGCCAGGCTGGCGACCGAGAACGACGTCCATATCGTTGGAGCTTCCTCGCTGGCCGCCGGCCACCTGACGCTGATACCGGAACTCCGGGAGGCGCTCGAACGACTTGGCCGCAGCGATGTCATGATCGTGGCGGGCGGCGTTATCCCGCCGGACGATTTCGAGGCGGTGCGAAAGGCCGGCGCAGACGCTATCTTCCCGCCCGGCACCGTCATCCCGGAAGCGGCGGAGAGCCTGGTCGACGCCCTACTCGCGGCCGCCAGACCGGCGCGACGCCACGGAACCTGAAGTACGCTGCAAGCATAGACTTCCGCTGCGCGCCAGGAGTATCCAGACATAGCAAAGCAAGGCGGAGGCGGCGATGCTGACGGCATACCTCAAAGAAGGCGAGTGCTTGCTGCCCGCCAATGTCGATGTGAGCGCGGGGTTCCCCGACGGCGCCGCCTGGATCGACCTCAATACCCCGACAAAGGAAGAAGAGCGAGCCGTCGAGCGGCTTCTCGGCGTCGGTATTCCCAACCGCGAGGAGATGCGGGAGATCGAGGAATCGAGCCGCGTCTATACTGAAAACGGCGTTCAGTTCATGACCGCTTCGATCCTGCATTCCGCGCATGTGGGATCGCCAGGCATCGCGCCGATCACTTTCATCCTCGCCGGCAACCGCCTTGTGACCCTGCGCTATACCAACCCGAAGGCATTCGCCCAGTTCGAGGCCAGGATCGCCAAGCCGGGCAATGGCATCATCGCACCGAAATGCGACGCCACATGGCTCTTCCTCGGATTGGTCGAGTCCATCACGGACAGGATAGCCGACATCGTGGAGAACGTCGCGGGAGGACTCGACGAAACCTCGGCCATGCTTTTCAGCAACGAGGCGCGCGGCCGCCCCATGGGAACGCCGGCCTTTCGCGAGGCGCTGCGCAGCATCGGCCGGGAGGGAGCGTTCCTGTCGAAGGTCCGTGAGAGCCTTGCCGGCCTCAGCCGCATGCTGGTCTATCTTTCCGCCGGCGGCGCCAACGGCAAGGGCAGCAAAGAGAGCCGCGCCTGGATGAAGTCGCTCGAGCGCGACACGCAATCACTCAACAACTATGTCGACTTCCTGTCCAACAAGATCACCTTTCTGCTCGACACGGTGGTGGGGCTGGTGTCAGTGGAGCAGAACGCCATCATCAAGATATTCTCGGTGGCGGCGGTGGTGTTCATGCCCCCTACCCTCGTCGCATCGATCTACGGCATGAATTTCCATCACATGCCGGAGCTTTCATGGCTTCTCGGCTATCCCTGGGCACTGGGCCTCATGGTGCTGTCGGCAGTGCTGCCACTCGTCTTTTTCCGCCGCAAGGGATGGCTTTGACGGCCTGAGTGCCGGTTTCCGGTGCCGTCGGCGGATAGCATGAAACGCCGAAGCGGAAGAAAGGCTGGCGTCTTATACGATTGCCAATCGCGGCAGGGCGTAGCCTTCTAAGAGGTCTCCAGCCCCGTAATCTCCCATTCCTTGCCGTTCACGATCGCAACGTCGCCGACGCCCTTGCCGAAAAGGGCAATCGCCATGGGTGAGACATGCGAGATCTTCCCCTTCGCGGCGTCGGCCTCGTCCTCGCCGACGATCGTCCAGCGATGCGACGTTCCGTCTTCGGCTTCGATCGTTACGCTCATGCCGAAGCGGACGACATCGCTATCAGGATCTGGAACGGACAGTTCGGCGCTTTCGCGCCGCGCCGACCAGTAGCGCAGGTCGCGGGAAAGCAGCGCGATCTTGTCGCGGTCACCGTCGGCTTCGGCCTTCGCCAATTGCTCCCGCAGCGACGACGCCTCGGCCTCAATCGCCTTCAACCCTTCCAGCGTGACGAGGTTGCGATGGTCGCTGATGGGACGCTCGCCGATGTCGTTCGGCGACCGGTCGTCATCCTGTTCGCGGGTGAATGCCCTGCTCATCATTTGAATCTAACACTCCGGCACGTTTTCTCAAGGAAAAGGGCACACGGGGTGTCGACGTTTCCCTTCGCCAGCCTATGGCGCCGGGATGGCATGTTTCCTGCGACGGACGCGACCATGAGCGAGAACGTCCCGATCCTGCACAGGCGCGGCTTCCTGAAGGCAACGGCCGGTTTTGCCGTCGCCGGACTGGCGATGCCGGCATTCGCGGCGCAGCGCCTTGCCGGAATCGAGACGGCAGCGATGCGCGGCTCGCTGAACGGCGTCGAACTTGGCGCGCGCCCGGACGCGCTCGACGACCAGAGCGCCGCCTTCGCGCGCATGCTGGAAAAGGGCTCCGAGCGTGACACGCAATTGTTCCTGCCACCCGGCACCTACGTCGTCACGAATTTGAGCCTTCCGCCGCGCGTGCGACTGATTGGCGTGCCCGGCGCAACGCGCATCGTCTATGGCGGCGACGGCCATTTTCTGCTCGCCGACGGGAGCGAGCGGCTGGAACTTGCCGGGATCGTGCTCGACGGATCGGATCGCCCGCTCGGCGGCCAGGTAAAGGGGCTCCTCGATGCACGCGGCGTCGGCGCGCTCGCAATCGAAAATTGCGAAGTGGCCGGCTCGACCAAATGCGGGATAGCCCTGGAACGGGCGGACGGCCGCGTCGTCAATTCCGTCATTTCCTCAGCAGCGGACGCAGGCATCTATTCCGTAGAGGGCAAGGGGCTGTCAATCACCGGAAACCGGGTCGCGGACTGCGGCAATGGCGGCATCCTCGTCCACCGCTGGCAGGCGGGCGAAGACGGCACGATAGTCAGCGGCAACAGGGTCGAGCGCATCCTTGCCAGGAGCGGCGGCACCGGCCAGAACGGCAACGGCATCAACGTATTCCGCGCCGGCAACGTGATCGTGCAGGGCAATTCGATCGCCGATTGCGCCTTCTCAGCGATCCGCGCCAACAGTTCGAGCAACATCCAGATCGCCTCCAACAACTGCCGGCGATCAGGAGAAACGGCGATCTATTCCGAATTCGAGTTCGAGGGCGCGGTCATCAGCGGCAATATCGTGGACGGCGGCGCGAACGGAATCTCCATCGTGAATTTCAACAAGGGTGGGCGCATGGCCGTCTGCTCGGGCAACCTCGTGCGCAATATCGTCGACAAGGGCCCCTATCCCGCAGACCCGCCCGGCTTCGGGACCGGCATATCCGTCGAGGCCGATACCGCGGTCACCGGCAACGTCGTGGAAGGAGCGCCGCTCTACGGCATCCAGATCGGCTGGGGCCCGTTCATGCGCAACGTCACCGCGACCGGCAACGTCATCCGCAACGCCGGCACCGGCATCGCCGCATCGGTAGTGGAAGGAACGGGCTCGGCGGTGATCACGGGCAACACGATCGATGGCACGGCAAGAGGAGCGGTCGTCGGCTACCGGTGGGGCGATCCGGCGACCGGCGATCTCGCGGCCGGCGCCGTCAACGGGTTCCGCAACCTGACGGTCGAGCGAAATCAGGTCGGCTGAAGGATTTCGATCAGCCGGCGGCCGCGAGCGTGAAAGCCGGTCGGGCCCAGCCGACCTCGATGCCGTTCCAGTTCCGGAAGGTCGGCTGGGCCAGATTGGCGAGCGTGCCGGAAAGCTCCGCATGATCCCGAAGCAGGTGCGCCAGAACGGCACAGATCGTTGTCTCCGATGCCCGCCCCGCGCCGTCGTCGCATTTGAGCGCGATGCCAAGGCCCAGTTCCGGCACCGCGGCGCAATAGACTCCCTCAGCCCCGGTCTTGACGAAGACCCGGCCTTTCCCGGCCTCCATGATGTTCGTGCAGGCGCGTCCCGTCCCGGCGACATAGAAAGGCTCGGCCATGCAGGCGGAAAACAGTCGCCTCGCCGCCGCCGCACGCTTCGGCCCCAGGCGCGTTCCCGTCGCCATGCGGGCAAAACCGAGGGCCATGCTCTTCAGTGGTATCGCATAGGTCGGAATGGAGCAGCCGTCCGTGCCGCTGTTGTCGAGGCCGTGTGGCGCGCCGGTCACGCTTTCCATCGCGTCGCGGACCATGTCCTGGAGCCGATGGTCCATTCGGACATAGCCATGATGGTCGATGCCGCAATGGCTGCAGACCGAGAGAAAACCGGAATGCTTGCCGGAGCAATTGTTGTGCAGCGCCGTCGGCGACGCGCCGGAGCGCGCCAGTTCGATCGTCGCCTCCTGCCGGTTCGGCCAGTGGGCGCCGCATTCGAGCGCGGTCCCGGCCATCCCGGCCCGTTCGAGCATGGAAGCGGCCAGCGCGACATGGGCGGGCTCGCCGGAATGCGAGGCGCAGGCGAGCGCCAATTCCCTGTCGCCAAACCCTAAAGCATCGGCCGCGCCGCTTTCGATTAGCGGCAACGCCTGGATCGACTTCACGGCGGAGCGCGGGAATACCGGCCGGTCTATGTCGCCTATCGCCGTGTGGACGGCGCCGCCGGCGTCGAGGATCGCAATGGCGCCGCGATGGCAGCTCTCGACCCTGCCGCCGCGCGTTACCTCGACGAGAACCGGATCATCCATGCGAGGTCCCGGAACGTGTGCTAGCGGATGCGTTCGAGGATGGAGACGTAGTTCGCCACCGCCGCGCCGCCCATGTTGAAGATGCCGCCGAGCCTCGCGCCTTCGACCTGTATGCCGCCGGCCTCGCCCATCAATTGCATCGCGGTCAGCGCATGCATGGAGACGCCGGTTGCGCCGATCGGATGCCCTTTGGCCTTTAGCCCGCCGGAAGGGTTCACCGGCAGGCGGCCGCCCTTGGCCGTCGTTCCGTCCAGTACAGCGCGCGCGCCCTGCCCGCGCGGCGTCAGCCCCATCGCCTCGTATTCGATCAGTTCGGCGATGGTGAAGCAGTCATGCGTCTCAACGAAGGAGAGGTCGTCGAGCGTGACGCGGGCCTTCTTCAGTGCCTTCCCCCAAGCCTCCTCACAGCCCTCGAAGAGCAGGATATCGCGCTTCGACATGGGCAGGAAATCCTGCACGTGCTCGTTGGCGCGGAAAGCCACGGCCCGCTTCATCGCAAGCGCGGTGTCGACGTCGGCGAGCACGATCGCGGCGGCGCCGTCGGACACGAGCGAGCAGTCCGTGCGCTTGAGCGGGCCGGCGACGAAAGGATTCTTCTCGCTTTCCTGACGGCAGAAATCGTAGCCGAGATCCTTGCGCATCTGCGCATAGGGATTGTCGACGCCGTTCCTGTGGTTCTTGGCGGCGATCGCGGCGAGCGCGTCCGACTGGTCGCCATGGCGCTGGAAATAGGCGCTCGCGATCTTGCCAAAGACGCCGGCGAAACCGGCCGGCGTATCGCCGTCCTCGGGAAGATAGGAGGCCCTGAGAAGATTTTTGCCGATCTCGGGTCCCGGGGTTGTCGTCATCTGTTCGGCCCCGACGACGAGGACGATCTTCGCCGCCTGCGCGTCGATCGCGCGGATGCCCTGCCGCACCGCCGCCGATCCCGTGGCGCAGGCGTTCTCGACACGCGTCGTCGGTTTGAAGCGCAGCCGGTCGTCGGCCTGAAGGACGAGACTGGCGGTAAAATCCTGGGCAGAGAAACCGGCATTGAAATGGCCAAGCACGATCTCGTCGACATCGTCCGGCCCGATGCCGGCATGCTCGATCGCCTGCGCCGCAGCTTTGACGATCATGCTTTCGAGTGTCTCGTCCTGGTGCCGGCCGAAAGGCAGATGCGCCCAACCGACGATGCAAGCAGTCATGACAGGACTCCTATTGGCGCTGCAGAATAACCGATCCAGCGTGTGGTCTATTCCCTAAAAGACGGATGTCCGCAAGCACCGTGTGAAAGCAGAGACTCAGCGGCCCGGTCATTTTTCTTGATTGATCAGTCAATTAAAAATAGAACCTCGATCGGAGCTGGATATGCCGAAAACCGGAATGGAGCCGCTGAGGAAGCGGGCTTTGATCGATGCAACGATCTCGGCCATTGGAGAGCGCGGCGCGCTCGACGTGACGATGTCGCAGATCGCAGGGCGCGCGGGCGTCTCTTCGGCGCTGGCCCATCATTATTTCGGAGCCAAGGAAGAACTCCTGCAAGCGACGATGCGCTACCTCCTCTCCGAGCTCGGCGCCGATCTGAAGGCGGCGCTGCGCGAATCCCGCGGCCCGCGCGAGCGGGTCTCGGCGGTGATCGCTGTGAACTTCTCCGCCCAACAGTTCCGCGCCGAAACGATCGCGGCTTGGCTCGCCTTCTATGTCGAGGCGCAGAAATCGCCTCCTATGCGGCGGCTGCTGTTCGTATATGCCCGGCGACTCCATTCCAACCTGATGAGCGGGCTTACCGCGCTGCTGCCGCGCGCCGAGGCGCAAGCGACGGCGGAAACGCTCGCTGCGATGATCGACGGCTTCTATATCCGCCGCGCGCTGAAGGACGCGCCGCCGGATGCCATTCCTGCCGCGCGGCTCGTCGAAGACTACGTCGAACTCAAACTGGGCCAACGAGAATGAAGTCGCATCCCAACATCCTCATCCTCATGGTCGACCAGTTGAACGGGACGCTTTTTCCCGACGGGCCGGCGGATTTCCTGCATGCGCCGCACCTGAAGGCGCTTGCCGACCGGTCAGTGCGTTTCAGCAACAACTACACCGCCTCGCCGCTTTGCGCGCCAGGCCGCGCCTCTTTCATGAGCGGGCAATTGCCATCGCGCACGCGCGTCTATGACAACGCCGCGGAATTCGCCTCCGATATCCCGACCTATGCGCACCATCTACGCGCTGCCGGCTATCACACCTGCCTCTCGGGCAAGATGCATTTCGTCGGGCCCGACCAGTTGCACGGGTTCGAGGAGCGGCTGACCACCGACATCTACCCGGCCGATTTCGGCTGGACGCCGGACTACCGCAAGCCGGGAGAACGCATCGACTGGTGGTATCACAATCTGGGCTCGGTGACGGGCGCGGGCATCGCCGAAATCACCAACCAGATGGAATATGACGACGAGGTCGCCTTCCATGCCGTACAGAAACTCCACGAGTTCTCCCGCGCGTCGCAGGATCACGACCGCCGACCCTGGTGCCTGACCGTCTCCTTCACGCATCCGCACGATCCATATGTCGCGCGGCGCAAATACTGGGATCTCTACGAGGATTGCGCGGAACTCGAGCCGAGGGTCGGCTTCATACCCTACGAGAAGCAGGATCCGCATTCGCAGCGGCTCTACCGGGCGAGCGACTATGCCAGCTATTCGATCACCGGCGAGAATGTACGCCGATCGAGGCGCGGCTATTTCGCCAACATTTCCTACCTCGACGACAAGGTCGGCGAGCTGATCTCGACGCTCGAACGCACACGGATGCTCGACGACACGATCATCCTCTTCTGTTCCGACCACGGCGACATGCTCGGAGAGCGCGGGCTGTGGTTCAAGATGAATTTCTACGAAGGCTCGGCGCGCGTGCCTCTTATGGTCGCAATTCCCGGCGCGGCGGGCGCGCTTGTCAAAGCGCCCGTTTCAAACCTTGATATCCTGCCCACGCTTTGCGACCTCGCCGGTGTCGATATGGACGCCATCATGCCATGGACGGATGGGCAGTCGCTGAAGCCCCTGATGGACGGCAAGGCGCGCGAAGAGCCGGTCCTGATGGAGTATGCGGCGGAAGGTTCCTACGCGCCGATGGTGGCGATCCGCGCCGGACGCTACAAATTCGTCCATTGCGAGATCGACCCGCCGCAACTGTTTGATCTTGAATCGGATCCGGACGAGACAACCAATCTTGCGGTTGACCCGACGCGTGCCGGGCTGGTGGCGTCGTTCATGGCGCGCATCCACGCGCGCTGGGACATGGCCGCATTCGACACCGCCGTGCGCGAGAGCCAGGCGCGCCGCTGGGTAGTCTATCCGGCGCTGAGAAACGGCGCCTACTACCCATGGGATTTCCAGCCGCTGCGCTCGGCGTCCGAACGCTACATGCGCAACCACATGAACCTTGACACGCTGGAAGACCGCAAGCGCTTCCCCCGTGGGGAATAGTTTCGGCGGACGACGACGGGCCGACAAACAGGGAGAACGACATGATCACGGTTCACGGACGGCCAACTTCCTCCAACGTCCAGCTCGTCATGTGGGCGATCGGCGAACTCGGCCTGCCGCACAGGCGGCTCGATGTCGGCGGTTCCTTCGGCGGCAACAACACGCCGGCATATCTGGCGATGAACCCGAACGGGCTGGTGCCGTGTATCGAGGACGGCGACCTCACCATGTTCGAGAGCGCGGCGATCCTGCGCTATCTGGCAGCGAAATACGGTAATGAGCCTTTCTGGCCAAAGGATCCCGGCGCGCGCGGGCGGCTCGACCAATGGGCGGAATGGGGCCGCTCCACCTTCACCCCGCCGATGGGACAGATTTTCGGCCAGCTCGTGCGTACGCGGGAGAGCGAGCGCAACGCCGCGACGATTGCCGGGATCGAGGGCCAGTTGAGGCGGCTCGGCGGCATCGCCGACATGCGCATCGGCGGCGGGTCGTGGCTCGCCGGCGACGTCTTTACCTTCGCCGACATCCCGTTCGCCCATCTGCTCTACCGCTATTTCACCCTGCCGTTCGACAGGGCCGAAACGCCGAACCTCGTCGCCTACTACGAGCGGCTGCAAAGGCGCCCGGCCTTCGCCGAGCACGTGATGGTGTCCTACGAGACGCTGAGGGTGGTATGATGCAGCCGGCGCAAATTACCCATGCATGAGGCCGACTATGTGATCGTCGGCTCCGGATCGGCGGGTTCCGTGCTTGCCAACCGGTTGTCGGAAGACGGCCGGCATTCGGTGATCGTCATCGAGTATGGCGGGACGGATTATGGCCCGCTCATCCAGATGCCGGCGGCGCTATCGATCCCGCTCAACATGAGCCGCTACGACTGGGGCTTCGCGAGCGAGCCCGAGCCACATCTCGGCGGCCGCGTGCTGGCGACGCCGCGAGGCAAGGTGCTTGGCGGCTCTTCCTCCATCAACGGCATGGTCTATGTGCGCGGCCACGCGCGCGACTTCGATCATTGGGCCGAGGAAGGCGCGCGCGGCTGGAGCTTTGCCGACGTGCTCCCCTACTTCAAACGCATGGAGACCGCTCATGGCGGCGAGGCCGGCTGGCGCGGCACGGACGGGCCGATGCATGTCCAGCGTGGATCGAGTGGCAATCCGCTCTTCGCCGCGTTCATCGAGGCCGGGAAACAGGCGGGCTTCGAGACTACCGCCGACTACAACGGCGCCAAGCAGGAAGGCTTCGGTCCGATGGAGCAGACCATCCATGATGGCAGGCGATGGTCGGCGGCGAACGCCTATCTTAGACCGGCGCTCAAGCGCAAAAACGTGAGCCTCGTCAGCGGCTTGGCGCGGCGTATCGTGATCGAGAATCAGCGCGCCGTCGGTATTGAGGTCGGGCGGCGCGGCAAGGTCGAGACAATCATGGCG
>JBQCFA010000167.1:0-2365 GCA_051959695.1 Rhizobiaceae bacterium | reverse complement strand
CCGCGACGAAGGCGGCGCCAACCCGGCGCGGCTTTTCCGCCTTTGCCGTTTGCACGGGAAAGCGCTCCGGCTCTCCGCTTGTCAGCGCGGCGCAATCGTCGCGCAGCGGACACAGGAAGCAGGCCGGCCTGCGCGGCGTGCAGATGGTCGCCCCGAGGTCCATCATCGCCTGCGCGAAATCGCCCGGCCGCTCCACCGGCGTCATGGCCTCGACGATGCCCCGGATTTCGCGCTTCGCCTCGCGCACCGGACGCTCGATCGCCGCAAGTCGCGCCACCACCCGCTCGACATTGCCATCGACCACGGCCGTCCTCAGATCGAAGGCGATGGCGCCGATTGCGGCCGCCGTATAGTCGCCGATGCCCGGCAGCGCCTTGAGCCCGGCCTCGCTTCGCGGGAAGGCGCCGTCAAGCCGGCCGGCGACCTCGTCGGCGCATTTCTTCAGGTTCCGCGCCCTGGAATAGTAGCCGAGACCGGCCCACGCCTTCATGACCTCCTCCACCGGAGCGGCGGCGATGGCGCCGACATCCGGCCACTTCTCGACGAACTTCGCGAAATACGGCTTCACCGTCTCGACGCCCGTCTGCTGCAGCATGATCTCCGACAGCCAGACACGGTAGGGGTCCGGACGTCGCCCCCGCCTCAAATCCGCCGGCGGCATGCGCCAGGGCAGGTCTCGATGGTGGCGATCGTACCAGGCAAGCAGCGCCGGGGCGACGGTGAGGCGCTCACGGTCCTTGCGGTTGATCGTTTCGGCTGCGGGTGGCATGGATGTCGGGTGGATGAAACTCGCTTGGGCTATCGCCTATATCGTGGAGCATGGCCATGGCAGGCAAGAGGCAAGGCTGGAATGCCGTCCCGGTGGGCGACGTGGCGACCGCGATCCTCGATCCGGTCATGCGCAAGCGCGCCGGCATGTCGACGGCGCTGATCCAGTGCTGGGACGAGATCGTTGGCGAAGCGCTGGCGCAGCGGACGCGGCCCGAGCGCATTGCCTGGCCGCGGCGCGCCGGTGAGGATGATCCTTTCGAGCCGGCGACGTTGGTGGTCGCCTGCGAGGGGACGATGGCGCTGAGGTTGCAGCACCAGGCGGCCGAGATCATCGGCCGCGCCAACGCCTTCCTGGGCTTCGCCGCGATCGGCCGCATCAAAATCGTACAGAAGCCGGTAAGACAGGTCGGCCCTCCGCCGAGACCCTCGCTTCGCGCCTTGACGCAAGGCGAAACCGCGCGCGTCGCTTCGGCAGTCGTGCCGATCGACGACGAGGCCCTGCGCGCCTCGCTGGAGCGTCTCGGCCGTTCGGTTCTCGCATCGCGGAAGCAATGATGCGGCGTGCTCGCGGAATGGTGAACGAAGTGTCCCGCATGGCGCACGCCTCCTGTCCCGTCTATGCCACAATTCGCCGAAACTCTCGCTTTCGCTGTGTTTCCAGTATCAAATTCAGGCAACCGACAGGTGATTCGTAATGACCAGTTCTCTCGACCGTAGAAATGTCCTTCTGGCGCTGGCGGGCCTGCCTGCGGCCGGGCTTCTCCTTTCGGGATGCGACGCTTCCGATGCCAAGTCGCCGACGGCTCAGGCGACGGATATGATGACGACATCGGCGACCTCCGCCGATGCGCCGCCGGCGGAGGGCTCCGTCGACGTCCAGAAGCTGATGCAGCCCGGCGCGCTGCCGGACATGCAGCTCGGCAAGGACGACGCCAAGGTGACGATCGTCGAATACGCGTCGATGACCTGCCCGCATTGCGCGCATTTCGATGTCGTGACGCTGCCGGAATTGAAGAAAAAATATATCGACACCGGCAAGGCGCGGCTGATCCTGCGCGAGTTTCCGTTCGACCCCCGTGCCGAGGCGGGTTTCATGCTGGCGCGCTGCTCCAAGGACAAATATTTCGCCATGGTGGACGTGCTGTTCCACCAGCAGGAGAATTGGGCCCGGGCAAACGACGCAAAGGCCGCGCTCATGCAGATTTCCAAGCTGGCCGGTTTTACACAGGAGTCCTTCGAGGCCTGCTTGACGGACCAGAAGCTGCTGGACGACATCAGGGCGGTAAAGAACCGGGGGGAAAAGGATTTCGGTGTCGACGCAACGCCGACCTTCTTCATCAACGGAAAGAAATATCCGGGGGCATTGTCGATTGAAGAGATGTCGGCGATCATTGATCCGCTGCTGTGAGAGCGGTTCCTTCTCCCCTTGCGGGAGAAGGTGGATTGGCGCGCAGCGCCAAGCCGGATGAGGGATATAGCCCGGTGAAGCCCTCATCCGACCTCGCTCCGCTCGCGCACCTTCTCCCACAAGGGGAGAAGGGAAGGGCGCACCGATGAAATTCTCCCGCCTGCGTCTGCTCGGCTTCAAATCCTT
>JBQCFA010000166.1:0-2981 GCA_051959695.1 Rhizobiaceae bacterium | reverse complement strand
ATCCTGTGCTTCCTTGTCTGGAAGGGCGATGAGAACGCGACCGCGGAAGAGGCCGCGCGCAGCCTCAACACCAATCCGGTGGTCGTCAGGCGCCTGCTGAAGGCGATGGAACGTAAGGGTCTGGTCAGCATTCGCCAGGGGCGCAACGGCGGCGTCGTCCTGAAGCGCAGGCCTGAGGAAATTTCCATTGCCGACATTCATTCTGCCGTCGAGGAAGGCGGCTTGTTCGCCTTCCGCGAACGGGTCAATCCGTATTGTCCGGTCAGTCGGGCAATGAGGGGAGCCTTGCGGCCGATCTTCGATGACGCCGAAGAAGCTGTAACCCGCGCGCTGGCGGAAACGAAGCTCTCCAGCCTCACCGAGAAAATCGGGTAAAGCCGGCGCCAAAATAATAACGAAACAAGTCACGTTTTATTATAAGGAACCGGCAATGCCTGACATCGATCGGAGTTTGGGGGAAGCGGAGACGGCAATGCCTGCTACCGGGAGCAAGCATGCCACTCCGAACCAGGTGCTGGCCATCGTCTGCGTAGGGGTCTGTCTGGCCAATCTTGACCTGTTCATCGTCAATGTGGCGTTGCCCGACATCGCGCGGGACTTCGGCGGCGCCTCGCTGGACGCCATGTCGTGGGTCCTGAACGGATATGCCATTGCCTACGCCGCGCTGCTGATCTTCTTCGGACGCCTGGCGGAGCGTTACCGCCGCGACGCGAGCTTCCTGGTGGGGGTCGGTCTTTTTACGGCGGCGTCGGCTGCATGCGCGGCGGCCAACGGCGTCGAGACGCTGGTCTTCTTCCGCGTGGTGCAGGCGGCTGGGGCAGCGCTCATGACGCCGACATCGCTCGGCCTGCTGCTGGCGTCCTTCCAACCGGATGCACGTGGCGGGGCGGTGCGGACCTGGACAGCCATCGGCGGCCTTGCGGCCGCCATCGGCCCAGTGATCGGCGGCGTCCTGTTGACCATAAGCTGGCGTTGGATTTTCCTCGTGAATGTCCCCATAGGTCTGGCCGCGCTGTGGGCGGGGTGGCTGAGACTGCCGCGCGTTCCGGGGCACGACGTACCGCGTCCAGACCCCTGGGCGGCGCTGTTGGTCACCGCCGGCATCGCTTCCCTGATCTTCGCCATCGTCAAGGTCAATTCCTGGGGATGGCATTCGCCCGGGATCGGGCTGAGCCTTCTCGTTTCACTCGTGTTCCTCGGCCTGTTTACCCGGCAATGTCTTCGTTCGAGCAATCCCTTCATCGATCCCGAGCTTTTCAGGATCCGACCGTTCACCGGCGCGGCCCTGGTCCTGGCGCCCTATTCGGTGGCGTTCGGAGCCATGCTTCTTTCGGTTGCGCTGTGGGAGCAATCGGGTTGGAACTGGTCGCCGATGGAAACCGGACTCGCGATAGCGCCCGGACCGCTCATGGTTCCCATCACGTCTCTGCTTTTCGCGCGCCGGCTGATCGCGCGTTTTGGGGCGGCGGCGGTGGTTACGGCGGGCATTGTCCTTTTCTGCGCCGGATTGATCTCCTGGGCGGCCTTCGTCGACCTTGAGCCCAATGTACCGCTGGTGATGACAGGCATGGTGCTGACGGGGATCGGCGTCGGCCTCGCGTTCCCGACATTGATGGGAGTCGGTACCTCGGCCCTGCCGGCTTCCGCCTTCGCCACCGGATCCGGTGTCATCAACATGATCCGCCAGGCAGCGCTTGCCATCGGGGTGGCGATCTTCGTCGCCATCATCGGCTCGCCGGCATCGCCGGGCGAGCGTCTTGCCGCGTTCGAGCGCGGCTGGTGGGTCATCGCCGCGATCACGGCGCTTGGCCTCATCCCCACCTTCCTGTTCATCCGCGCACGCCGCACGCCGCTTGAAACCGTTCCCGCGAGGGCTGGATAAGGCGCAGCGCGCTATCGGTCCCGACGTCGCTTGCTGTCATAGCCGCTCACCTGCACGCCGTCGTCCGGCCTGAGGCGAAGGAAGCCTGGAATGGCGAGAAGCGGAATGATCGCGCTGATCAGGAACGCTTCGTGGAAGCGTTCCGGCGTCAGGCTGTGGCTCTCGCTGCTGACGAGGCCGAGCAGCATGGCCGCCACCGATACGCCGAAAGACACGGAAAGCTGCTGCAGGACCCCGCCGAGACTGGTCGCGCGGCTAAGCTTTTCCACCGGCATGTCGGAATAGGACAGCGTGTTCGAGCCCATGAACTGCACCGAACGTGTCAACCCGAAGACCGCGATGTAGACGGCAATCAGCCAATGCGGCGTCTCCGGCCCGAGCAGGGTGAAGCCGGCGAGAGCGGCGGAAGCCGCCACGGCGCTGCCGACGAGCACCTTGGCGAAACCGAACCAGCGCAGGAGCGGCGAGAGCGTCGGACGCACCACGAGCGCGCCAAGGCTCATGACGAAGGTAAGCGAGCCTGAAGCGACCGCGCTGGCACCGAACCCCACCTGCAGCATCAAGGGCAGCAGGAAGGGGACGCCGTTTATGCCGATCCTGGCGAGCCCGCCCGCCAGCGTGCCGACCTGGAAGCTGCGTAGGCGGAACAGGGTCATGTCGACCGCTGGAGCCGCCACGTTCTTCGCATAGCGCCAGAAGGCCAGCAGCAGAATCACGGAAGCGCCGAGGGTCAGCCCGGTCCAGACATGCGGAAGCATGGGACGGCCGATGTTCTCCAGCCCGAGCTGCATCAGCGCCACGGCCGCGCCGACCATGAGAAAGCCGGGGAAATCGAATTTCCGTACCTGCTCCTCGCGGATGTCCTCGACATATCTGAGGGCAGCCAGGATGCCGACCAATCCGAAGGGGAGGTTGACGTAGAATATCCAGCGCCATGAGACATAGGTGGTCAGCAAGCCGCCGACGAGCGGTCCGATCACCGGACCCATGATCGCCGGGAGAGTCATGTACATCATGGCCTTGACGAGCTGGCCACGCGGGAAACTGCGCAGGAGAATGAGCCGGCCTACAGGGGTCATCATGGCGCCTCCGAGGCCTT
>JBQCFA010000165.1:0-4033 GCA_051959695.1 Rhizobiaceae bacterium | reverse complement strand
CGCGACAACCTCATGCGTTTCCTTGAAGAGCATGTAAAGACGATTCAGCTTCTCGTGGCGGCCGAGATCGGGTTCGAAGCGCACGGGGGTTGGCGAGACGGCTTCGGCGGCGGCCGAAAGGTCGGCGTCGAGGCCGAGTCCGACCCGGGCCACCGCAAGGCAGCCGACCAATCCCAGTTCAGGCTGGGACGCGGCGACGACGGGCCGACCGAGCGCGTCGGCCCGGATCCGGTTCCAGGCGGCGTTGCGGCCGCCGCCTCCGGCGATGCGCAATTCCGCGACCTTCATGCCGGCCGCGGCCTCGGCGCGTTCGAGCACGAGGCGGTTGAGGAAGGCGACTCCCTCCATTACGGCGCGCACCATGTCGCCCGCGCCGTGGCGCGCCGTGAGCCCGAGAAACGCGCCGCGCAGGTCGGCGTCCCAGAACGGTGTTCTTTCGCCATGGAGATAGGGGTGGAAGAGCAGAGGCTGCTCGATCGCGGGCAGCTTCAGCAGGTTTTCCAACCTCTCGGCAAGGGGGCAATCGCTGGAGTCCAGACGGTCGACGATCCAGGCAAGCGCGTTCGAGCCGTTCTGGCCGGGGCCGCCAATATGCCAGAGCCGATCGCCCCAGGGCAGGGTCACCAATCCTTCTGCCTCTGCGGGCTTGTCGCTGAGCAATCCGAGGACCTCCGAAGAGCCGGAAATGCAGTAGGCGTTGCCGGGACTGAGCGCGCCGAGGCCGGCGACCGCCGTCCATGTGTCGTTCGAGCCGCAGAAGACCGGCGCTCCCGCGAGCTGTGACAATGGCGGCGGAAGGTCGCCGCGCACGGTGCCGACGACGTCCCATTGACGCAGGATATCGGGCAGGATGCCGGCGTTGAAGCCGAGGCACGCGGCGAGCGAGCCCGTTTCCCCTTCGAACGCCGAAAGCAGCCGGTCCTGCGAAACGCGTTCGCAGGCGGCGCGGCCGGTCAGGCGAAAAGCCAGATAGTCCTTTGGTTCGATGACCAGCCAGGTCGCGGCCCAGGCCGCGGGCTCGTTAAGCCTGAGCCATAGAAGCCGTGCCAGCGGATGGAAGGCATTGAGATTGCGGGTTTCCGGGTGCGCAGCGACACCCGGCAAGGCGGCCGCCTTGCGGGCGATTTCGGCCGCCCGCGTGTCACGGAAGCCGATCGCCGGCCGCACCACTTTTCCTGCGGCATCGAGGAAGACCTGGGCACGGGTGAAGCCGCAGAGGGAAATCGCGCCGATCGAGCCGAGATCGCCATCCTGGCTTTCCGAGATTGTGGCGACAGCCCGACAAAGCGCTTCCCACCACATCTCCGGATGCTGTTCGGAGCGGCCCGCCGCGTCCTCGTCGAACGCAAGCGGCTCGCTCGCCCTGCCGAGGGCGTGTCCGTCGATATCGAACAGGCAGGCCTTGAGGGCGGACCCGCCGAGGTCGAAGGCAAGTACGGTCTTCAGCATGGATGTCCGGGACCCCGTTCGATTGGGGCCTGTCGGCGCCGCGACATTATCGGCCAAGACACTTTCAATGCGGCCGATCCGGCCCGGCGGCCGCGAGCCACGGCGTCAAGAAGCGCAAGACGGTAACCCCCCCCATACGTACGCAGACGGAAACCCTTCCCCTCATTCCCTGTTTCCTGTAAGGCTCCACGCGGTAAATCGGAAGGCAGGCCCATGGAAAAGTTCACGAAAATCACCGGCGTCGCCGCCCCCATGCCGATCGTCAATGTCGATACCGACATGATCATCCCCAAGGATTATCTGAAGACGATCAAGCGCACCGGGCTCGGCAAGGGCCTTTTCGCCGAGATGCGCTACCTTGACGACGGCGCCGAGAACCCGGATTTCGTGCTCAACAAGCCGGCCTACCGCAAGGCGCAGATCCTGGTCGCCGGCGACAATTTCGGCTGCGGTTCGAGCCGCGAGCACGCGCCCTGGGCGCTGCTCGATTTCGGCATACGCTGCGTCATCTCGACCTCGTTCGCCGACATCTTCTACAACAACTGTTTCAAGAACGGCATCCTCCCGGTCGTGGTCAGCCCGGAGGATCTGGAGAAACTCCTCGATGACGCGTCGCGCGGCGCCAACGCCACGGTCACGGTCGACCTCGAGGCGATGGAGATCCGCGGGCCGGATGGCGGCGTGGTCAAGTTCGACCTCGACGCGTTCCGCCGGCATTGTCTTTTGAACGGCCTCGACGACATCGGACTGACGCTGCAGAAATCGACCTCCATCGACACGTTCGAGAAGAGCTACGCCGAGAGCCGGCCCTGGGCCTGACCCCGCTGCGAGTTTGAGCACGCGTCGCCTCATCTCGACCGGCTCGCCCTTCGAGAAGGTGGCGGGCTATTCGCGTGCCGTCGTGCAGGGCGACTGGTGTTTCGTCGCCGGCACGACCGGCTACGACTATGCCTCGATGACGATGCCCGACGATGTGGGAGAGCAGGCGCGCACCTGCCTCGCCACGATCGAAAAGGCCCTTCACGATGCCGGCTTCGCCATGGAGGATATCGTGCGCGTACATTATCACGTGACCGACGCCGCCTTCGCCGATCCGGTGTTTACCGTTGTCGGGAAAGTGTTCGGCGACATACGGCCCGCCGCGACGATGACGGTCTGCGGCCTCATCCGCCCGGAGATGAAGGTCGAGATCGAGGCGACGGCGCTCAGGCGCTCCTGATCATCGCACTGGCTCAAGCAAAGCCTGTCGCTTCAGGCTTGCACAGGCTCGGGCCAGCGTTTAGCAAAGCCGCGATCCAGCACCAGTTCAGGAACGTTCCCATGGCATCGCGCAAGCTCTTCCTCCTTCCCGGCGACGGCATCGGCCCGGAGGCCATGACGGAGGTCAGGAAGCTGATCGCGGCCATGAACGACCATCTCGGTTCGGGCTTCACCACCGATGAGGGGCTGGTCGGCGGATGCGCCTACGACGCGCACGGCAAGGCGATCTCGGACGCCGACATGGAAAAGGCGATGGCCGCCGACGCGGTGCTGTTCGGCGCGGTCGGCGGGCCGAAATGGGACCCGGTGCCCTATGAGGTGCGCCCCGAGGCCGGGTTGCTCCGGCTACGCAAGGACATGCAGCTCTTCGCCAATCTGCGCCCGGCCATCTGCTATCCGGCGCTGGCGGATTCCTCTTCGCTCAAGCGCGACGTGGTCGAGGGTCTCGACATACTGATCGTGCGCGAACTGACCGGCGGCGTTTATTTCGGCGAGCCGAAGGAGATCATCGATCTCGGCAATGGCCAGAAGCGCGGCATCGACACGCAAATCTACGACACGTTCGAGATCGAGCGCATCTCCGGCGTCGCCTTCGAACTGGCGCGGACGCGCAGGAACCACGTCACCTCGATGGAAAAGCGAAACGTCATGAAATCGGGCGTGTTGTGGAACGAGGTCGTGACGCAAACCCACAAGGCGCGCTATTCCGACGTCAAGCTCGACCACATGCTGGCGGACGCCGGCGGCATGCAGCTCGTACGGTGGCCGAAGCAGTTCGACGTCATCGTCACCGACAATCTCTTCGGCGACATGCTTTCCGACATCGCCGCGATGCTGACGGGCTCGATCGGCATGCTTCCCTCGGCGTCGCTCGGCGCTCCCGATCCCAAGACCGGCAGCCGCAAGGCGCTCTACGAGCCGGTGCACGGCTCCGCACCGGACATCGCCGGCAAGGGCGTGGCCAACCCGATTGCCATGATCGCCTCCTTCGCCATGTGCCTTCGCTACTCGTTCGGCATGACGACGGAGGCCGACCGGCTCGAGGCGGCGATCGCGGCAGTGCTGGATGACGGTCTCAGGACCGCGGACATCCATTCCGACGGGATGAAGAAGGTCGGCACGACCGAGATGGGCGACGCCATCACGGCGAAGTTCCTGGCGCTGTCGAAATAGCTCGTCCTCTTCGCGGCGGATGTGGCCTCAGGAGGCCAGGTTCTCCGGCCCCGGACCCCACCGGTTGTCGCGCTTCTGGCTCGGAATGAGCGAGAAGGCGAGCAGGGCGAGGCTGCCGAGCGACGGGATGAGCGCGAGCAGCGAGTACCAG
>JBQCFA010000164.1:0-6178 GCA_051959695.1 Rhizobiaceae bacterium | reverse complement strand
GGCGCCGGGCATCCGATCGTCCCGGTGATGCTCGGAGAGGCTTCCGTCGCGCAGGAGATGGCCCGAAAGCTGCTGGACCACGGCATCTATGTGATCGGATTTTCCTTTCCCGTCGTGCCCAAGGGCCAGGCGCGCATCCGCACCCAGATGTCGGCCGCGCATGCCCGTTCCGATATCGAGCGCGCGGTCGAGGCCTTCGGCGCGGTCGGGCGCGAGATGGGAGTGGTCTGATCAGCTCTCCGGCGCGGCGTCCCATTTCGGCTTCATCTCCTTCCCCCATTTCTCGGGGTCTTCCTTGTGCATTTGCTCCATCTTCCTGGCTACGTCCGGATGTTTTTCCATGACATGCCCGGTCATCTTCTTGACCATCTCGTCCCAGCTATCCGCGGAAAGCTTTTGGTCGCACGTGCCGCCTAGTTCCCGACAAGTCATGGTCTTCATGATGGCGCTCCTTTTGCTCGCTCGCCGGCCGACCGGCGTGCCGTCACACGAACGGCTTCGGAAGGCGCCGGTTCCCCGGCATCGCGGACGGGCTTTCCTTGCGGCCGCGGGTTGACCCGACAATTTCCGGTGAGGTGATGGCATGTCCAACATGATGAAGGCGCTGGTGAAGGCGAAGGCGGAGCCCGGCATCTGGATGGACGAGGTGCCGGTTCCCGAGATCGGCCCTAACGACGTCCTGATCAAGGTCCGCAAGACCGCCATCTGTGGCACGGACGTCCATATCTACAATTGGGACAAATGGGCCGAAAAGACCGTGCCGGTGCCAATGGTGACCGGCCACGAATTCGTCGGCGAGGTGGCCGATGTCGGCTCTGCGGTCACCGAATACAGGCGCGGCCAGCGCGTCTCCGGCGAAGGTCACATCGTCTGCGGGCATTGCCGCAACTGCCGGGCCGGGAGGGGGCATCTCTGCCGCAATACGCTCGGCGTCGGCGTCAATCGGCCTGGCGCCTTCGCCGAATATGTCGCCATCCCGCAGCACAATGTCGTGCCGATTCCCGACGACATTCCCGACGAGATCGCGGCGATCTTCGATCCGCTCGGCAATGCCGTGCATACCGCTCTCTCCTTCGATCTGGTCGGCGAGGACGTATTGGTCACCGGCGCCGGCCCGATCGGCATCATGGGCGCGCTGGTGGCGCAGGCCGTCGGCGCTCGCAAGGTCGTCATCACCGACGTCAATCCGCACAGGCTCGATCTGGCGCGCAGGCTCGGCATCCATCATGTCGTCGACGCCTCGAAGGAAAGCCTTCGCGACGTGATGGGGCAGGAGGGCATGAAGGAGGGCTTCGACGTCGGGCTGGAGATGTCGGGCGCCGCGCCGGCCTTCCGCGACATGATCGACGCCATGAACAATGGCGGAAAGATCGCCATCCTCGGCATAGCGCCGACCGGCTTCGAGATCGACTGGAACAAGGTCATCTTCAAGATGCTGACCCTGAAGGGCATCTACGGCCGTGAGATGTTCGAGACCTGGTACAAGATGATCGCCCTGGTGCAGGGGCCGCTCGACGTATCCGGCCTCATCACGCACCGCATCGGCATCGACGATTTCCAGCAAGGCTTCGACGCCATGCGCAGCGGCAATTCCGGCAAGGTGGTGATGGACTGGGCGGCGTGACCTACTCCCGCCCGGTCTTCACGTTCACGCCCTTGAAGGTCACTTCAACCGTCTCGGCATAGCGGCGGCCGTTCTTCTTGTCGTGGCGCATGAAGGCAGGCGGCGCGATCCTGATCCCGATATCGTAGGTTCCGTCGCCCGGCACGGAGAGGTCTTTGCCGTAATGGTAGAGCCCGGGATGCCAGAGGAACGGCACTTCGAACGGCCCAACCGTCTCGCCGCTGTCTTTCGTCAGCGTCGCCTCGATTTCGAGGTAGGGAACGAAGCGGTGGTCGCTGCGGTCGCTGATCGAGACTTCGAGATGGCAGTTCATCTCCTTGTCGGGCTTCTGCCATTCGAGCTCGCCTTCACCCTTCAGGGCATACATGCCTTCCGCGCTCTCCTGCGCGATTCCGATCCGGTAGTCACCGGCCTCCTGCATCGCGCCGGTGTCCGCGACCTCTTCGACCATGTATCTCAGCGATTTCTGATAGGCCGCGCCTTCGGCCCTGGCCATTTCGAGCTGCTTTTTGTCGGCTTCGTCGGAAGGAATTTCGGGCGGCATGTGAGCGGTCATGAGCTGCTCTCCATTCAGCGTCTGTTCGCGGGACGGTTCCCGGAGATAACCGAAAGGAGGCCGAGCGGTTCCGTGCGACGGCCGCTCGTATCGCGACGAGGCGTTTCCACTACCCCGATCCGCCCCTTTGCGATCCCAGCGGAAGGAATTCTTCCAGGCGCTCCAGGCAATGGTCGAATTCGGCCCACCGTGGCGCACCCATGGCGCCGGCAAGTTCCTTTCCGAACGCCCGCGCCACCGGCACCATGTCGCGATAGGCGGCACGTCCGGCTTTCGTCAGCGTCAGCCGTTCGATCCTTCGGTCGGCAGGATCGGTTTCCCGTGTCAGCCATTTGCGCTTCTCCAGCGCCGCGACGGCGCGCGAGACCTTGGTCTTGTGCATGGCCGAATGCGCGCCGATCGCTGTCGCCGTCATCGTGCCGTACTGTCCGAGCGTAGCGAACACCCGCCATTCCGGCCGCGTCATCCCGTAGCGGTCGTGGTAGGCCTTGGCGAATTCGCGGCTCACGGCTTCCGACAGCCGCATGAGCCGGTAGGGCAGGAAGTCTTCCAGGACGAGGATGTCGTCGGGCATGGGCTTTTCCCATATTGTGAGGAAGCTTGCCCTTCGAGGCTTCGACCCGGATGCCGGGACAGCGCGGGCCTCAGCCTGAGGTGCAAGCTGAGCGAACCTCGAAAGGTTGATGGTTGCATTTTCGATCGTTACAAATGCAACAAACCAGCCATTCGGTCAAATCAGGGGAGGCGATGATGACGCTTCGCTACATGCCGGGCTTCGGCAACGATTTCGAGACGGAGACACTGGAGGGCTCGCTGCCGCAGGGCAGGAACTCGCCGCAGCGCCCGGCCTATGGGCTCTATGCGGAACAGCTTTCGGGCTCGCCCTTCACCGCGCCGCGCGGCACCAACGAGCGCTCGTGGCTCTACCGCATCCGACCGAGCGTCAAGCATTCGGGCCGCTTCAAATCCGTCGCCTTCGATAACTGGAAGACCGCTCCCAATCTCGATGATCACGAATTGGCGCTCGGGCAGCTTCGGTGGAACCCGACGCCCATGCCGAACGAGGAGACGGATTTCCTCTCCGGTATCCGCACCATGACGACCGCCGGCGACGCGCTCGGCCAGAGCGGCATGGCGGCGCATGTCTATGTCGCCAACGCCTCCATGGTGGACGACCATTTCTTCAATGCCGACGGCGAACTCCTGATCGTGCCGCAGGAAGGCGGGGTGAGGATCGTCACCGAGATGGGCGTCATGGAAGTGCGGCCGACCGAGATATGCGTCATCCCGCGCGGCATGGTCTTCAAGGTCGAATTGATCGACGGCCCCGTCCGTGGCTACATCTGCGAGAACTACGGGGCCAAGTTCACCATGCCCGATCGCGGCCCCATCGGCGCCAACTGCCTTGCCAATCCACGCGACTTCAAGACGCCGGTGGCCTGGTACGAGGAGAAGGAGAAGCCGTGCCGGCTGTTCGTCAAATGGTGTGGGAAGTTCCATGTGACGGAACTCGACCATTCGCCGCTCGATGTGGTTGCGTGGCACGGAAACTACGCGCCGTACAAGTATGATTTGAAGACATATTCTCCCGTTGGAGCCATCCTTTTCGACCATCCGGACCCGTCGATCTTCACGGTGCTGACGGCGCCTTCTGGCGAGGAAGGCACCGCCAATGTCGATTTTGTCATCTTTCCGCCGCGCTGGCTGGTTGCGGAGAACACCTTTCGTCCGCCATGGTATCACCGCAACATCATGAGCGAGTTCATGGGACTGATTGAAGGCAGATACGACGCCAAGGAGGAGGGCTTTGTCCCCGGCGGCGTCAGCCTGCACAACATGATGCTTGCGCATGGACCGGATGCCGACGGATTCAGGAAAGCCTCTACCGTGGAGTTGAAGCCGCAGAAGCTCGACAACACGATGGCCTTCATGTTCGAGACGCGCTTTCCTCAGATGCTGACCCGCTACGCCGCCGAAACCGAGACCAGGCAGGACAACTACATCGATTGCTGGTCGGGGCTGAAGAAGCGCTTCAACGGCACGCCCGAAGGCGACTGGTCGTGACCGAGCGGCTCGTTCTTCTCGGCACCAAGGGCGGGCCGGCGATCCGGCCGGGCGGCCCGATGCCGACCTCGTCGCTGCTGGAGATCGGCGGCCGCCGCATCGTCGTCGATTGCGGGCTCGGCGTGACCAGGGGTCTTGTCGACGCGGGCATGCCGCTGAAGACGCTCGATCTCGTCTTCGTCACGCATCTGCATTCCGATCACGTGCTGGAGCTCGGCCCGCTTCTCCACACCGCCTGGACGGCGGGGCTTTCCACGCCGGTCAGGGTCTTCGGCCCGGCCGGTACCGAGGCCTACTGGAAGAACTTCTGCCAGGCGCTCGATTTCGATATCGACATCCGCATCGACGATGAAGGCCGCCCCGATATCCGTGAACTCGTCGAGATCGACGAATTCGTAGAGGGCCCGGTGCTGGAAGAGGCCGGCCTCTCGGTTAACGCGCTGCGCGTCGAGCACCCGCCGGTGGCCGAGTGCTACGCGTTGCGCTTCTCCCATGCTGGCCGCGGCGTCGTTTTTTCGGCCGACACCGCCTATTTCCCGCCGCTGGCCGATTTCGCGCGTGGCGCCGACATCCTCGTCCACGAGGCGATGCTGGAGGCGGGCGTCGACCGGCTTGTCGAGCGCACCGGCAACGGCGAGCGCCTGAAAGCCCATCTGATGGCGAGCCACACGCTTGCCGCCGATGCAGGCCGCATCGCCAGCGCCGCGGGCGTCGGCCGCCTTGTGCTGCATCATCTCATCCCCGCCGATGATCCGGAATTCCGCGAACAACATTGGCGCCAGGCGCTTGGCCAGACCTGGAGCGGACCGCTGACCATTGGCCGGGACGGGCTTTCCCTGGCGATCGAAGAAAAGGCAACGGAGGACGCGCGCGTATGAAGCTCGCCACGCTGAAGAACGGCACGCGCGACGGAAGACTCGTCGTCGTGTCGCGGGACCTGACACGCTGCACCGACGCGTCTTTCCTGGCGCCGACCCTGCAGGCAGCCCTCGACGACTGGAGGCGCATCTCGCCGCACCTCGCGGCGCTGGCCGAGTCGCTCGAGATCGGCTCCGTCCCCTCCGAGCGCTTCCATGAGCACGAGGCGATGTCGCCCCTGCCGCGCGCCTATCAGTGGGCCGACGGCTCGGCCTATCTCAACCATGTCGAACTGGTCAGGAAGGCGCGCGGCGCGGAGATGCCGGAAAGCTTCCGGACCGATCCCTTGATGTACCAGGGCGGTTCCGACACCTTCCTCGGCCCGCGAGACGCGATCATGCTCGCCGACGAGGCCTACGGCATCGACATGGAGGCGGAAGTCGCCGTCGTCGTCGACGATTTGCCGATGGCGGCGGGAAAGGACGAAGCGGCCTCCGCCATCCGCCTCGTCATGCTGGTCAACGACGTGTCGCTGCGCAACCTGATCCCGGCCGAACTCGCCAAGGGCTTCGGCTTTTTCCAGGGCAAGTCCTCCTCGGCGTTCTCGCCGGTGGCCGTGACGCCCGACGAACTGGGCGACGCCTGGGACGGCGGCAAGGCGAACCTGCCCCTGATGGTCGATCTGAATGGCAAGCCCTTTGGCCGTGCGATCGCCGGCGTCGACATGAGTTTCGAGTTCCCGGCCTTGATCGCTCATGCCGCGAAGACGCGGGCGCTTGCCGCCGGCACCATTATCGGTTCCGGAACCGTGTCCAACAAGCTCGACGGGGGGCCGGGCAAGCCTGTGGCCGAGGGCGGCGCCGGCTATTCCTGCATCGCCGAGATCCGCACCATCGAGACGATCCAGAGCGGTAGTCCCAAGACGCCCTTCATGCGCTTCGGCGACGAGGTGCGCATCGAGATGAAGGACAGGGCCGGCCGTTCCATCTTCGGCGCCATCGAGCAGACGGTAGAGAAGTACGAGCGGTGAGCGAAAGATGGCGGGTAGTTGCACTCGACCACATTCAGTTGGCGAT
>JBQCFA010000163.1:0-8841 GCA_051959695.1 Rhizobiaceae bacterium | reverse complement strand
GAATTGCCTGGTTGCCTATGTCGTCGGAAAATGCGGCCGAAGCGCACCGGAAACGCGGAAATTCATCGACGCAAAGGAGGCGGAAAATTGACGTTGCACATTCGCAACACACATCAACCGCAAGCGCCAAGGCATTGTTTTCCTTCAAATGGCAGCATGAGACTGACGGCGAGCCTTTTGGCGCCGGAATCAGCTAAATTTGGCGTCCCGCCCGCCCACACATTTGTCCGACGGTGTCGGTTGCTTCGTGTTAAGTAGGGAAAAACATGGAAAAAACTTCCCCGACGGCTCTCGTCACCGGCGGCGCCCGCCGGATAGGCCGGGCGATCGTCAGCGACCTTTCATCGGCCGGCTTCGCCGTCGCGATCCACTTCCACGGCTCGGACCGCGACGCGCGCGAACTGGCGGAGGGTCTTAACGAACAGGGCGGAAAGGTGGCGATCGTACGCGCGGACCTGACCGATCGGGAGGCCACGGCGCGCCTCATCGGGGAGGCATCCGACGCCGTGGGCCCGATTGATCTCCTGGTCAACAATGCTTCTGTCTTCAACGCGGACGAGTTGGACGATTTCACCTGGGAGCACTGGGACCGGCATTTCGCCGTCCACCTTCAGGCGCCGGCCGACCTCACCCGTCATTTCGCCCACGCCCTACCCGACGGCCGCGAAGGGATGGTTGTCAACATGATCGATCAGCGCGTCTGGAAACTCTCGCCGCGAACCTTTAGCTATACCCTGTCGAAATCGGCGCTCTGGACGGCGACGAAGACGATGGCCCAGGCGCTCGCGCCACGCATCAGGGTGAACGCGATCGGGCCCGGCCCCGCCTTGCAGGGGGAGCGGCAGACCAAGGCGGATTTCGATGCGCAGGTCGACGCGGTCCTCCTGAGACGGGGACCGGCACTCTCGGAGTTCGGCGCGACGATACGTTACCTTTGGGACACGGACTCTATCACCGGCCAGATGATAGCGCTGGATGGGGGCCAGCATCTCGGCTGGCAGACGCCGGACGTGACGGGAATTCGGGAATGAACGGCTCAGGCCCATCTACGAAGCAAGTGACGTCCGCTCGCTCCGCGCCGGCGGCGGTGGACGAATACGAGCCGTTCGATCTCGCGGACGCCGCGGATGAAGAAGACGACGAGGTCTCCGGTTCCCCGGATGTCGCGGCGCGGCCGGAACTGGAGATCACCTGGGATTCCGGCGGCATCGAAGAACATCAGGGCCGGATCGGCGCCGAACTGATCCAGACGCTCGTCAAGCGCTTGCCGAACAAGCCGGGCGTCTACAGGATGATGAACGCCGCCGGGGATGTCCTCTACGTCGGCAAGGCGCGCAGTTTGAAAAAGCGCGTGACCAACTACGCGCAGGGCCGCTTCCACACCAACCGGATCGGCCGCATGGTGGCGCAGACGGCGGCGATGGAGTTCGTCGTCACGCGCACGGAGACCGAGGCTCTCCTGCTCGAGGCCAACCTCATCAAAAGGCTGAGGCCGCGCTTCAACGTTCTTTTGCGCGACGACAAGTCGTTCCCCTACATCCTCATCACCGGCGACCATCGCGCGCCGGGCATCTTCAAGCATCGCGGCGCGCATTCGCGAAAAGGCGAGTATTTCGGGCCATTTGCCTCAGCGGGAGCGGTCGGGCGGACCATCAATTCACTGCAGAAGGCGTTTCTGCTGAGAAGCTGCACGGATTCGGTATTCGAGACCCGCACACGGCCCTGCCTTCTCTATCAGATCAAGCGCTGCTCCGGCCCCTGCACCGGCGAGATCAGCCCGGAAGGCTATCTGGAGTTGGTGGCCGAAGCGGAAAGTTTCCTCTCCGGCCGCAGCCAGAAGGTGAAGGCTGAAATCTCGGCCGCAATGCAGCAGGCTTCCGAAGCGCTCGATTTCGAGACGGCCGCGATCCTGCGCGACCGCCTTGCAGCCCTCTCGCATGTGCAGAGCCATCAGGGCATCAACCCGCAATCGCTGGATGAGGCCGACGTCTTCGCCATCCACCAGGAAGGCGGACAGACCTGCATCGAGGTCTTCTTCTTCCGCACCGGCCAGAACTGGGGCAACCGTTCCTACTTCCCCAAGGCGGATCCGTCGCTCGGCCCCGCGGAGGTGCTCGGTGCCTTCCTAGCGCAGTTCTACGACGACAAGCCGGTGCCCCGTTGCGTCCTGCTCTCGCATGTCGTCGAAGACCAGCAGCTTCTGGCCGACGCACTGTCGATCAAGGCCTCCCGCAAGGTCACCATCGCGATGCCAAAGCGCGGCGAGCGCAAGGACCTGACGGACCATGCGCGACAGAATGCGCGCGAGGCGCTCGGGCGCCGACTGGCGGAGACCTCCTCCCAGGCGCAGCTGCTTCATGGGCTCGCCGAAACCTTCCACCTCGAACGCACCCCCCGCCGAGTCGAGATCTACGACAATTCCCACATCATGGGCACCAACGCCGTCGGCGCCATGGTCGTCGCGGGACCCGAGGGCTTCGTCAAGAACCAGTACCGCAAGTTCAACATCCGTTCCGAGGCGATCACGCCGGGCGACGATTTCGGCATGATGCGCGAGGTGATGGAGCGACGGTTCTCGCGCCTCCTCAAGGAAGACGGCCTGCCGGGGGCGGAAATTCCCGAGGAGAGCGACGACGATATCGCAGGCGAGAAGACCTTCCCGTCATGGCCCGACGTCATCCTGATCGATGGCGGCAAGGGCCAGTTGTCGGCGGTCACCACCATTCTCGACAATCTCGGCGTGACCGGATTCGTCACCGTGATCGGCATAGCCAAGGGCGTCGACCGCGAAGCGGGGCGCGAGCGCTTCTTCATGGAAGGACGTGATCCGTTTTCACTGCCGGTGCGCGATCCCGTGCTCTACTTCATCCAGCGACTTCGCGACGAGGCTCACCGCTTCGCCATCGGCTCGCACCGGGCACGACGCAAGAAGGAGATGGTGAAGAACCCGCTCGACGAGATCGCCGGCATCGGTCCCGGCCGCAAGCGCGCGCTTCTCCACCATTTCGGGACGGCCAAAGCCGTCAGCCGCGCGGCGGTCGCCGATATCATCGCCGTCCCGGGCATATCCGAGGCCATGGCGCGACAAATCTACGGGCACTTCCACGAAAAGGGCTAAATGGGAAATAGAAGTGAGCCTAGGTGGAGAGTATTTGACATTTGAGTCCGGATTGCGTCACGCGTCGCTCTCAAATGTCAAACTCGAAGCTCCACTAGAACCATTGACTTGCCAGTGGTCCTTTGATTCCGGCATTTGCCCGAGAGCGCTGCACAAAGGGATGCAAATGTCGCAATCGGACCACTGGTCTGGCCGACTCGCCGTTGACCCGGGAGGGAAATATCTGATTTGACTGTCGAGGCAACAAAGAGTGGCGGGCACATGCGCCGGCGCGCATTCAACATTCCCAACCTGTTGACCTACGGCCGCATCCTGGCGGTCCCTCTCATTCTGCTCTGCTTTTACCTGGAAGGGCGCACCCACCCCACCGACTTTGCCCGCTGGACGGCGCTGGGCATCTATGTCCTCGCCAGCATCACCGACTATCTCGACGGATATCTGGCGCGGGTTTGGGAACAGACATCCAACATAGGCAGGATGCTCGATCCGATCGCTGACAAGCTGCTGGTATCGGCGGTCCTTCTGCTGCTGGCGCATAACGGGACGATCGACAAATATTCGCTCTGGGCAGCCATCATCATCCTGTGCCGCGAGATCCTGGTGTCGGGCCTGCGGGAATACCTTGCCGGCCTGAAGGTTTCCGTTCCGGTCACGCGCCTCGCCAAATGGAAGACCACGGTGCAGATGATCGCCCTTGGCTTCCTGATCGCCGGCCCGGCCGGCGACAAAGTACTGCCCGAGGCGACCGAAATCGGTATCGTTCTCCTGTGGATCGCCGCCATCATCACCCTCTACACGGGCTATGATTATTTCCGGGCCGGACTGAAACATGTCATCGATGAGTGAAATGGCAACGAAAGAAAGTGCGCTGAAGCTGGTCTATTTCGCCTGGGTGCGCGAACGCATCGGCCTGAGCGAGGAAGATATCCTCCTGCCGGGCGAGGTGCGCACGGTGCGGGAACTGCTCTCCTGGCTGAAGGGACGCGGCGAAGAATATGAAGCGGCGCTCGAGCACGACGAAATCATCCGTGTTGCGATCGACCACGAGCACGCTGCCCATGACGAGACGATCACAGGCGCACGCGAGATCGCGCTCTTTCCGCCGATGACGGGTGGTTGAACGATGTCGGCGCACGTCGTCCCGCTCGTCCGCGTTCAGGCCGATGATTTCGATACGGCCGCCGAGATCTTGCGGTTGACGCGGGGCCGCAGCGATGTCGGTGCGGTGGTCACCTTCACGGGTCTCTGCCGTGACGAAGACGGGCGGCTGGCTGCACTTGAACTGGAGCACTATCCTGGCATGGCCGAGGGCGAAATCGCGCGTATCGCGACGCAAGCCACGGAGCGGTGGGGGCTGACCGGCGCCAGCGTCATACATCGACACGGCAGGATCGCGCCCGGCGGGAATATCGTGCTCGTCATAACGGCTTCATCCCATCGACAGGCCGCGTTCGAGGCCGCCTCCTTCCTCATGGACTACCTGAAGTCCCGTGCGCCCTTCTGGAAGAAGGAGCACCGCAGGGACGGCGGCGAAGGCGGCTGGGTGAATGCGCGCGAAGCCGACGAGGCGGCGGCGGCAAGGTGGAAGCGCGACTAGGGTCAAGACGGCTCACTTTCGGGGGAAACAGGTGCGGCACGGAACTGACAAGCTTCTCTCCTGCGGCGTGGCGCTGCTCATTCTGGCGGGCTTCACCGTGGTTGCCGGGCCAGCGATGGCCGAACAGAAGACAATAACAGGAACAGTGGCGTATGACGGGAATGTCCCTCTTCCGTCAGGCGCGTTGCTGGAAGTGAGGCTCGTCGACAAGTCGGTGGCCAGCGCAGCACCGCAACTCGTCGCGCGAAGCATCCAGGCGGCGAACGGCGATCCTATTGCGTTCAGGCTGTCCTTCGACGACATTTCAATTCTCGCGGGCCGGCGCTATGCGCTCGATGCACGGATCGGCTCGCCCACGGCAATCTGGTTCGCCAGCGGCGATGAATCCACGATTGACCCGCTTTCCGTGCGCTATCCCATTCAACTGTCGGTCGGCATGATCGCCCGCCCCCCCGTCGAGGAAGAGCAGCAGAAGAACCCGCAGCCGAATGCGTCCGGCGGAGACGACACGGGCGACAATTCCGACAACTGACCCGTCGCCATAAAAGTGTGATCCGCGGGCCTCAGGATGCACTATGAAGAGGGTCCCGTTCCACGCATCGGGAGGAAGCGATGGACACGAAGGCACAGCCAGCGACGGCCAAGGACCACACCGACGGCGTCATAGCGTCGAGCGTCTACAAGGATGGGCGGCGGCTGGCGGACATAAGGATCGACGAGGCCGGCGCATGGTCTCGCAAGAAAGGTCACGTCGTCTGGATCGGCCTTCTCGAGCCTAGTCGCGAACTCCTTGCGCGCGTGCAGGCGCAGTTCGGCCTGCACGATCTCGCCATAGAGGACGCGGAGCACCCGCATCAGCGCCCAAAGCTGGAACGCTATGGCGAGGCGCTCTTCATCGTCGCCCGCACGGCTCAGCTCCTCGACGGTCGCGTCACCTTCGGCGAGACCCATATTTTCGTCGGCCTCGGTTATATCGTAAGCGTCCGGCACGGGCCGTCCACCACCTATGCGGCAGTGCGCAAACATTGGGAGAGCTGTCCGAGCGCGCTCGCCAAGGGCGAGGATTTCATCCTGTACGCCTTGCTCGACTTCATCGTCGACAACTACATGCCGGTGCTCGACGCCATCGAGGATGAGGTCGAGGCGATCGAGGACAATGTCCTCGCGCGGCCAATGGCCCCGAGCGATATCGAGCGCCTCTACATGCTGCGTCGCGACCTCCTGCGCCTACGCAACGCGGCGGGACCGCTGGTCGAGGTCTGCCGGCGGCTTTCGGGTACGGAATTGCCGCAGGTGCGACCCGCCATGCACGCGCTCTTCAACGATGTCACCGATCATATCCGCACCGTGCAGGAGAAAATCGACAACATGCGCGAAGTTCTCGCCTTCGCCTTCGAGGCGAGCGTGCTGGTCGGTCAGAGCCAGGAGACCGCCATCGCCAAGAAGCTCGCCGCCTGGGCCGCGATCCTCGCGGTCCCGACCGCGCTCGCCGGCATTTACGGCATGAATTTCAAGGATATGCCTGAGCTCGGCTTCGAATATGCGTATCCCGCCGTCCTTTGCACCATGCTCGCGCTCTGCATCATCCTTTACTGGCGCTTCCGCAGCAACGGTTGGCTTTAGGCCATCCACACGGCCTAGCTTGGATGTGATCGCCACCAACTGCAACCAGTGATTAATTATGCCGACGGTAATTCCCTTGGGTTAGACAATTCGAAAGCCCGCTGCCGTAGCGTCATGCCAGGCAAGATGGCATTTCGAAACGCATGGGTGCATCCACATCTCTGGCGGAAATGGGCGGCGTGGCGTTCTGGACGGCTGCCGCGTGCATTCTCCTTTCAGTGCTCGCGGCGCTGTTTGCGTACCGGAGGCTCTACCGGGCCGCTGTCCGCGAGCGTTTCAATACGGCGGAACTGATCGAGAACCTGCATGAAGGCATCTACCGCTCCTCGCTCGAGGGCCGGCAGCTCGCCGCCAATCGCTCGTTGGTGAGGCTGAACGGCTATTCCAGCGAGGCCGAGATGCTGGAGGCCGTCAACGACATCGCCACCGAATGGTATGTCGATCCCAACCGGCGCGCCGAGTTCAAGGACTTGCTGGGGCGCGACGGGAGGCTCGAGGATTTCGTCTCCGAGGTCTATCGGCACAGGACGCGTGAGCGCATCTGGATCACGGAATCGGCCAGGATCGTCCGCAATCCGACCACTGGAAAGCCGCTCTACTACGAGGGTTCCGTCCGCGAGATAACGGAAACGATCAAGCGCCTGCAGCTCCAGGAACAGTTCCAGAAGCTGACCAGCCAGCTTCCGGGTGGCCTATTCCAGTTCAAGCGCACCGCCGACGGCGCTTACTCCGTGCAATATCTTAGCAGCGGCTTCCGTCGCATCTTTGGGCTGCCTGAAGATGCGCCATTGCTCACGACCGCGCGGTTCGTCGACTTCATCCTCGAAGAGGACAAGACGTCCTATTTTCGTTCGCTTGTCGCATCGCGCCGCAGCCTTTCCCCGTGGGATCACGAGTTCCGCATACGCACGCCCGCGGAAGGGGCCAAATGGGTCCGCCTCATGGCCAAGCCGGAACAGAATAACGGCGCCATCACCTGGCACGGCTATCTGATGGACATATCGGCCCGCAAGGGCCAGTCCGTCGAAATCGAAAAGCTAGCCTATTTCGACCCGCTTACCGGCCTGCCCAACCGACGCCTGCTGATGGATCGCACCGAAGCGGCGCTCGCCGGCGCACGCAAGCGCGGTCGTGTCGGCGCCCTTCTCTTCATCGACCTTGACAACTTCAAGAACCTGAACGACAGCCAGGGCCATCATATCGGCGACCAGTATCTCGTTCAGGTTGCCGACCGGCTGCGCGAATGCGCCGGCGAGTCAGGCATGGTGTCGCGCATGGGCGGCGACGAATTCGTCGTCATGCTCGAGGACCTGGCGGACGGGCTCCCGCAAGGCGGGAGCAGCGCGCTCACGGTAGCGGCGCAGGTACTGGCGGCGTTGAACAGGACTTTCGTGCTGGGTCCGGTCCAGTATCACGGCTCCGCGAGCATCGGCGTCGTCGCCTTCGACGGCGGCGAATCAGGGCCGGAGGAGCTGATCCGACGCGCCGACATCGCCATGTACGAAGCCAAGGGCGGCGGCAGGAACGGCATCGCCCTTTTCGATCCCGCGTCGCTCGAACAGGAATCCCAGCGCTTCAAGCTCATCGGAGATCTTCGCAGCGCCATTTCACGCGGCGAGCTTGCGTTTCATTTCCAGCCGCAGATGGACCGGGAGGGCCATGTTTGCGGCGCGGAGGCCCTGCTCCGCTGGCGGCATCCGGAATTCGGCGATATCCCGCCGGCTGTCTTTATCCCGCTGGCCGAGCATTGTGGCCTCATCCACCAGATAGGCGATTTTGTCCTGGCCAGGGGCGTGGAAACGCTCGCTGCATGGCAGGGCACGCCGCAAACCGCCCGACTGCGCCTTGCGGTCAATATCAGCGTCCAATCCTTCGCCAATGCCACGTTCGTGCCGGCTCTTGCCGAACTCGTCGCGAGGCACGGCGTCGACGCGACATCGCTGACGCTCGAATTCTCCGAGAACGTCATGGCCCGCAACCACGAGCGCACCGCGGTCAACATGAACGAACTGAAGAAGCTCGGCGTCCGCTTCTCACTGGACGATTTCGGTACCGGCTATTCCTCGCTGGTGCATGTGAAGATGCGGCCATTCGACTAATTGAATATCGACGGCTGCTTCGTCGCCGATATCGAGACGCGGTAAAGCGACCGCGCGCTCGTCCGCACGATCCTGGCCATGGCGACCACATTGGGGTTGACCGCCGTCGCCGAGCACGTCGAAAACGACCGGCAACGCATCTTCCTGCATCTCTTCGGATGCGAGGTCTTCCAGGGCCTGCTCTACAGCCCGGCGTTGCCCGAAGAGGAATTCATTGCCTTCGTGGTAGCGCGTAATGGTGCTGACGCGGCGAGCAAGGCTGAAATCCTCCAGAGTGCTTGACCGACGGCCGGGCGAGAAGCCCGAACCGCACCTCGCGCCTCCAGCCGGAGTGATCGTCAGCCGACGATCTCGGTGTCGGAGAACCAGTAGCGGATTTCCTGTGCCGCGGTTTCCGGCGCGTC
>JBQCFA010000162.1:0-2246 GCA_051959695.1 Rhizobiaceae bacterium | reverse complement strand
TAGGGCCGGCGCCGCACCGCTTCGGTCAGCGCACCGCCCTCCTCATAGCCGACATAGCCGGGAGGCGCCCCGATCAGCCGTGCGACCGAGTGCTTTTCCATGAACTCCGACATGTCGATCCGCACCATGGCGCTCTCGTCGTCGAACAGGAAGCTCGCCAGCGCCTTGGTGAGCTCGGTCTTGCCGACGCCGGTAGGCCCGAGGAACATGAACGACCCGATCGGCCGGTTCGGGTCCTGCAGGCCGGCGCGGGCGCGCCGCACGGCCTTCGACACCGCCTGCACGGCCTCGCCCTGGCCGACGACCCGCTTGGCGATTTCGTCTTCCATGCGAAGCAGCTTCTCGCGCTCGCCTTCCAGCATCTTGTCGACCGGAATGCCGGTCCAGCGCGATACGATATGGGCGACGTGGTCAGGCGTAACGGTCTCCTCGACCATGGACCCCTTGCCGTCCTGCGCCTCCGCTTCCTTCAGCTTCTTCTCGAGGTCGGGAATCTTGCCGTAGGCAAGCTCGCCGGCGCGCTGGAACTCACCCCTGCGCTGGGCGGTCGCCAGCTCGTTGCGTGCCGCGTCGAGTTCCTTCTTGAGATCGGCGGCTTCGCCGAGCTTGGCCTTCTCGGCCTGCCACTTGGCGGTCAGCGCACCGGATTCCTCCTCCAGGCCGGCAAGCTCCTTGTCGAGCCGGGCGAGCCGGTCCCTGGAAGCCTCGTCCTTCTCGACCTTCAGCGCCTCGCGCTCGATCTTGAGCTGCATGATGCGCCGGTCGATCTCGTCCAGGGCCTCGGGCTTGGAATCGACCTGCATCCTCAGACGCGACGCCGCCTCGTCGACGAGGTCGATCGCCTTGTCTGGGAGGAAACGGTCGGTGATGTAGCGGTTCGACAGCGTCGCCGCCGATACCAGCGCCGAATCGGAGATACGCACCTTGTGGTGCTGCTCGTATTTCTCCTTCAGCCCGCGCAGGATCGAGATCGTATCCTCGACCGTGGGCTCGTTGACGAAGACCGGCTGGAAGCGCCGCGCCAGCGCCGCGTCCTTCTCGATATACTTTCGGTACTCGTCGAGCGTGGTCGCGCCGACGCAGTGGAGCTCGCCGCGCGCCAGCGCCGGCTTCAGGAGGTTCGACGCATCCATCGCGCCGTCGGCCTTGCCGGCGCCGACAAGCGTATGCATCTCGTCGATGAAAAGGATGATCTCCCCGCTCGCGGAGGTGACTTCCGACAGCACGGCCTTCAACCGCTCCTCGAACTCGCCGCGATATTTCGCGCCGGCGATGAGGGCGCCCATGTCGAGCGCCATCAGCCGCTTGTCCTTGAGGGATTCCGGCACGTCGCCGTTGACGATACGGAGCGCCAGCCCTTCGGCGATGGCGGTCTTGCCGACGCCGGGCTCGCCGATCAGCACCGGATTGTTCTTGGTGCGGCGCGACAGCACCTGAATGGTGCGGCGGATCTCGTCGTCGCGCCCGATCACCGGATCGAGCTTGCCGGCGCGAGCGTCCGCGGTGAGATCCCGCGCGTACTTCTTCAGCGCATCGTAGCCCTGTTCGGCGGAGGCCGAATCGGCGGTACGTCCCTTTCGGATGTCATTGATGGCCGCGTTCAGCGCCTGCGGCGTCACCCCGGCCTTGGCAAGGATGTCGGCCGTCTTCGACGACTTCTCCATGGCGAGCGCCTGCAGCAGGCGTTCCACGGTGACGAAGCTGTCGCCGGCCTTCTTCGCCAGATCCTCGGCGGTGGAGAATACCTTGGCGAGCGGCTGCGCCATATAGAGCTGGCCGTTGCCGCCCTCGACCTTCGGCAGCGCTTCCAGAGCGGCATCGACGCCAAGCTCGACATCGCGCGGACGCCCGCCGGCGCGTTCGATCAACGAAGCGGCGAAACCCTCGTCATCGTCGACCAGTGCCTTGAGGAGGTGTTCGGGCGTGAATTGCTGGTTGTCGCGGTTGAGCGCGTATTGCTGCGCGGACTGGATCAATCCCCGGACGCGCTCGGAATATTTATCGATGTTCATTCCTGTCTCCATTCCCCGATCGGCCCGCTTCGCGGCGCCGACCAGATTCAGATGACGGACTCCCCCATGCGTTGATCACGATCAAAGGACCGGCGGCGTTGCATCGCCGATCGAGGCAAATCCACTATAACGCAGATATGGGGAGACGGAACGCGCCCCTCAAGATGAGGCGAGGGAAATCGCTGGGGCGGGTTGGACCGGAAATCCACCCGGCCAAAAGCAAAACGGCGGCCA
>JBQCFA010000161.1:0-2354 GCA_051959695.1 Rhizobiaceae bacterium | reverse complement strand
TCGCCACGTCGGACCTGAACGACCTCTATCGCCGCGTCATCAACCGCAACAATCGTCTGAAGCGGCTGATCGAGCTGCGCGCGCCGGGGATCATCATCCGCAATGAGAAGCGCATGCTGCAGGAGGCGGTTGACGCGCTGTTCGACAATGGCCGTCGCGGCCGTGTCATCACCGGCGCCAACAAGCGTCCGCTGAAGTCACTCAGCGACATGCTCAAGGGCAAGCAGGGCCGCTTCCGCCAGAACCTGCTCGGCAAGCGCGTCGATTATTCCGGCCGCTCGGTCATCGTGACCGGTCCGGAGCTCAAGCTGCACCAGTGCGGCCTGCCGAAGAAGATGGCGCTCGAGCTGTTCAAGCCGTTCATCTATGCGCGGCTCGACGCAAAGGGCTATTCATCCACGGTCAAGCAGGCGAAGAAGCTGGTCGAGAAGGAAAGGCCGGAAGTCTGGGATATCCTCGACGAGGTCATCCGCGAGCATCCGGTCCTGTTGAACCGCGCGCCGACGCTGCATCGCCTCGGCATCCAGGCGTTCGAGCCGATCCTGATCGAGGGCAAGGCGATCCAGCTTCACCCGCTGGTCTGCACGGCCTTCAATGCCGACTTCGACGGCGACCAGATGGCGGTTCACGTGCCGCTTTCGCTGGAGGCGCAGCTTGAAGCCCGCGTCTTGATGATGTCGACCAACAACATCCTGCATCCCGCGTCCGGCGCGCCGATCATCGTGCCGTCCCAGGACATGGTGCTTGGCCTCTATTATCTCTCGATCGTCAACCAGAACGAGCCGGGAGAGGGCATGGTGTTCGCCGACATGGGCGAACTCCACCATGCGCTGGAGACCAGGGCGGTCACGCTGCACACCAAGATCAAGGGCCGTTTCAAGACGGTCGACGCGGACGGCAACGAGGTGTCGAAGATCTACGACACGACGCCTGGCCGCATGATCATCGGCGAGCTGCTGCCGAAGAACGTCAACGTGCCCTTCGAGACGGCCAACCAGGAGATGACCAAGAAAAACATCTCCCGGATGATCGACACGGTCTATCGCCATTGCGGCCAGAAGGAGACGGTCATCTTCTGCGACCGGATCATGGCGCTCGGCTTCGGCCATGCCTGCCGGGCCGGCATCTCGTTCGGCAAGGACGACATGCTCATCCCGGACGCGAAGGCCGACTTGGTCGCCAAGACCGAGGCGCTCGCGAAGGAATACGAGCAGCAGTACAATGACGGCCTGATCACACAGGGCGAGAAGTACAACAAGGTGGTCGACGCCTGGGCCACGTGCTCGGAGAAGGTTGCCGAGGAGATGATGGGCCGCATCCGGGCGGTCGAGTTCGACGACAGCGGCCGCCAGAAGCCGATGAACTCGATCTACATGATGTCGCATTCGGGCGCCCGCGGCTCGCCGACGCAAATGCGCCAGCTCGCCGGCATGCGCGGCCTGATGGCCAAGCCGTCCGGCGAGATCATCGAGACGCCGATCATCTCGAACTTCAAGGAAGGCCTGACCGTTCTGGAGTACTTCAACTCCACGCACGGCGCCCGCAAGGGCCTTGCGGATACCGCCTTGAAGACGGCCAATTCGGGCTACCTGACGCGTCGACTCGTCGACGTGGCGCAGGACTGCATCGTGGTCGCCACGGATTGCGGCACCGACAAGGGGCTCACCATGCAGCCCATCGTCGACGCCGGCCAGGTCGTGGCCTCGCTCGGGCAGCGGGTGCTCGGCCGCACGGCGCTGGACGATGTCACGCATCCGGTCTCCGGCGACATGATCGTCAAGGCCGGCAAGCTGATCGACGAGCGCGATGTCGAGCAGATCGAGAAGGCCGGCATCCAGTCGATCCGTATCCGTTCGGCGCTTACCTGCGACGTGCGCGTCGGGGTTTGCGCGGTCTGCTACGGACGCGATCTGGCGCGCGGCACGCCGGTCAACATCGGCGAAGCTGTCGGCGTCATCGCGGCGCAGTCGATCGGCGAGCCGGGCACGCAGCTCACCATGCGTACCTTCCACATGGGCGGTACGGCGCAGGTGGTGGACCAGTCGTTCCTTGAATCCTCGTACGAGGGCAAGGTGCAGATCCGCAACCGCAACGTGGTGCGCAACTCCGACGGCCAGCTCGTGGCGATGGGCCGCAACATGGCGGTGTTGATCCTCGATGAGGCCGGCAAGGAGCGCGGCGTGCACCGCATCACCTACGGCTCGCGTCTCTACGTGGACGACGGCGACATGGTGAAGCGTGGCCAGCGCGTCGCCGAGTGGGATCCGTATACCCGCCCGGTGCTGACCGAGGTCGAGGGCAATGTCGAGTTCGAGGATCTCGTGGACGGCATCTCCGTCCAGGAGACAACCGAC
>JBQCFA010000160.1:0-9384 GCA_051959695.1 Rhizobiaceae bacterium | reverse complement strand
CGTCGAAGAAGGCGCGGATGTTGATGATGACCTTCTCGCCCATGTCCATGCGGCCCTCGATCGTTGCCGAGCCCATATGCGGCAGGAGAACGACCTTGCCCTTCGCCGCCAGCTTGACGAGCTTCGGGTTCACGGCCGGTTCGTGTTCGAAGACGTCGAGGCCGGCACCCGCGACCTTCCCTTCCTGGATCATCTTCGCCAGCGCGTTCTCGTCGATGATCTCGCCGCGCGCGGTGTTCACGACATAGGCGGCGGGCTGGAGCAGCGCCAGTCGACGCGCCGAGAGAAGATGGAACGTCGCGGGCGTAGAGGGACAGTTGACCGAGATGATGTCCATGCGCGCCAGCATCTGGTCGAGGCTTTCCCAGTAGGTAGCTTCCAGTTCCTCCTCGATCGCGGGGGCGACGTGATGGCGGTTGTGATAGTGGATCGAGAGTCCGAAGGCCTTGGCGCGGCGGGCGACGGCCGTGCCGATGCGGCCCATGCCGACAATGCCGAGCCGCTTGCCCCATATGCGCCTGCCGAGCATCCAGGTCGGGGACCAGCCGGCCCACTTGCCGTCCGCCTGCAGTATCCCCGCGCCCTCGGTGAGTCGGCGCGGCACGGCGAGCAGGAGGGCCATCGTCATGTCGGCGGTGTCTTCGGTCAGCACGTTGGGCGTGTTGGTGACGACGATGCCCTTCTTCGTCGCCGCCGCGACGTCGATATTGTTCACGCCGTTGCCGAAATTGGCGATCATCTTGAGGTTAGGCCCGGCCTGTTCGATGAGCGCGGAATCGATCTGGTCCGTCACCGTGGGGACCAGGACGTCGGCCTCCTTGACCGTCGCCACGAGTTCGGGCTGCGTCATCGGCCGGTCGTCGACGTTCAGCCGCGCGTCGAAAAGTTCGCGCATGCGTGTCTCGACGGGGTCCGGCAATTTGCGGGTGATGACGACGAGAGGTTTTTTCCTGCCGGCCATTCATTCCTCCGGGTCCTGTTGAGACCTCTTTAACCAAGACAGGCGAGACTTGGACCACGATCCAAAGCGAAAATCGGCCTGTCTTCACCTCTAACAAGAGCGGCCGTCCATGACAAAGAAAAACCGGCCGTGAGCCCGCCACCCCGCGGCCGGAGCGAATGTGGGGTAAGCATCTTGCGTGGTCTCGTCCTTCTCGGAAAAGCCTCGGCCCTGGCGATTTTGTGCATCGGGTTCGCCTCCGCCACGATCACCAATCCGCATGGCGCGGCGTCCGCCGTCGCCAATGTAACGCTCGGGCCGAGCGGCCTGCCGCTGCCGCGTTTCGTCAGCCTCAAGTCGGGTCGCGTCAATGCGCGAATCGGACCGAGCTTCAACTATCCCATCGAATGGCTCTACCAGAAGGCCGGGTTACCGGTGGAAATCCTTCAGGAATTCGACACCTGGCGCAAAATCCGCGATTCGGACGGGTCGGAGGGGTGGGTCAACCAGAGCCTGCTTTCGGGACAGCGCACCGGCATCGTCGCGCCATGGCAACAGGGCAAGGACGCTCAACTGCCGCTTCTGGCGGAACCGCGCCAGAAAGCATCGAGCGTGGCGGTGGTCGAACCAGGCGTGATCGGCACGATCCGGTCGTGCAACGGCGAATGGTGCGAGATGCAGTTCTCCGGCCGCAACGGCTGGATCGAGCAGAACCTAGTGTGGGGCGCCTATCCGGGCGAGACCATCAAGGATTGAGCCGGCTCTCCGAAGCCGGCGTCAGGCCGTACCCCGCCGCTTTGGGCGCAGGCGGACGACAATGTCCACGTTGGCGATTTCCAGCCCTTCAGGCGGCGGCGGCAGGTTGATCACCGTCACCGGGCCCTTCTCGATGGCGATGTCGACCAGGCGGTTCTCGCCTTCGACGAAGAAGTGGTGGTGGTCGGAGGTATTGGTGTCGAAGTAGGTCTTCGCGCCCTCGACCGCCAGGATCCTGAGCAGTCCCGCCTCGGTGAACTGGTGCAGCGTGTTGTAGACGGTCGCCAGCGACACGGGCACTCCCGCCGAGATTGCCTCTTCGTGCAGTTCCTCGGCCGAAAGATGCCTGTCGCCCTGCGCGAAGAGCAGATTCGCCAGCGCCACGCGCTGACGCGTCGGCCGAAGGCCGGCGTCGCGAACGCGCCGCTCGATGTTCTCCGTTTCGCGCAAGGCTTCCGAATTCATCTCCACCGGTGTCTTCATCCCCGCCGGAGCCGAGGCGTCGCAAAAACGACATCCAGGACCCGGAACATGACAGCCCTGATATATTCTGGCTAATTCAAGCAATCAATAGCCGGCCAATCCGTTGACGGCCCGGCGGCGCATTGACCGGCGAACGGACCCACGTTAGAGCCAACGGCGGTTTCCGCGTGACAAGGGTCTGTGCTAGGGAACCGGGAGAAGGCGGGCCGCCTCCAGGCCGCCCCCAAGCCGTCACAGTGGGAGCAGCATGATCGCGGGCGCGAAATCCAGTTACGACTACGAAGATCTCCTGAGCTGCGCCCGGGGGGAACTGTTCGGCCCCGGCAATGCGCAGCTTCCGGCGCCGCCCATGCTCATGTTCGATCGCATCACCGATATCAGCGAGACGGGCGGCGAGTTCGACAAGGGCTATATCCGCGCCGAACTCGACATCAAGCCGGATCTCTGGTTCTTCCCCTGCCACTTCATCGGCAACCCGGTCATGCCCGGGTGCCTCGGCCTCGACGCGCTGTGGCAGATGACGGGATTCTTCCTTGGATGGCTGGGCGAGCCGGGCAAGGGAATGGCGCTGTCCACCGGCGAGGTGAAATTCAAGGGGATGGTCACGCCCGCCGTCCGGAAGGTCGAATACGGGGTCGACTTCAAGCGCGTGATGCGCGGCCGGCTGGTGCTCGGAATCGGCGATGGCTGGTTGAAGGCGGACGGCGATCCCATCTACAAGGCGACCGACCTCAAGGTCGGCCTATCCAAACAGGGCGCCGAATAGCGTCAGCCAGGGAGCCTGCGATGAGACGGGTGGTTGTCACCGGGATGGGGATCGTGTCGCCCATCGGCAGCAATGCCGGGGAGGTGACGCAATCCCTGCGGGAAGCAAGATCGGGAATAAGCTTCTCGAACGAATTCGCCGAGCACGGCTTCCGCTGCCAGGTATGGGGCGAGCCCAGGCTCGGCCTTTCCGAACTCGCCGAAATGGTCGACCGCCGCGCCATGCGGTTCCTGTCGAAGGGCGGCGCATGGAACCATGTCGCCATGAGGCAGGCCATCGAGGATGCCGGCCTGAAGGAAGACGAAATCACCGACGACCGCATCGGCATCATCATGGGGTCGGGCGGCCCTTCCACTCACGTTATCGTGGAAGCTGCCGAAATCACCCTGAAGAACGGCTCGCCAAAACGGATCGGCCCCTTCGCCGTCCCGAAGGCCATGTCCTCGACAGCCTCGGCGACGCTTGCCACATGGTTCAAGATCCACGGCGTCAACTATTCGATCTCGTCGGCCTGTTCGACCTCGGCGCATTGCATCGGCAATGCCTACGAACTCATCCAGTGGGGCAAGCAGGATATGATCTTCGCCGGCGGGCACGAGGATCTAGACTGGACCATATCCAATCTTTTCGATGCCATGGGCGCGATGTCGAGCAAGTTCAACGACCGTCCGTCGGAGGCGTCCCGCGCCTATGATGTCGATCGCGACGGCTTCGTCATCGCCGGTGGCGCTGGCGTATTGGTGCTGGAAGAACTGGAGCGTGCCAAGGCGCGCGGCGCACGCATCCATGCCGAAATCATCGGCTACGGCGCCACCTCGGACGGCTACGACATGGTCGCCCCTTCCGGCGAGGGAGCGGTGCGTTGCATGAAGCGAGCGCTCTCGACCGTCCCCGGCCGCGTCGATTACATCAACACCCACGGCACCTCGACGCCGATCGGCGATTCACGTGAAATCGGCGCCATCCGCGAGGTGTTCGGCGATGACATGCCGAAGATCACCTCGACCAAGTCGTTGACCGGCCAGTCGCTTGGAGCCGCGGGCGTGCAGGAATCGATCTACTCCCTCCTGATGATGAAGGAACGCTTTATCGGCAAGAGCGCCCATATCGAAAAGCTGGATCCGGAATTCGAGGGCGTTCCGATCGTCCGCGAGCGCATAGACGACGCCACGATAGACACGGTGCTGTCGAATTCCTTCGGTTTCGGCGGTACGAACGCCACGCTCGTATTCCGGCGCTACGAGTGAGCGAATGGGGAACGGCGAGCAGCGAATAGATATGTACACGCATTTCGCTGCCCACCTTTCTTTCGCTCATCTTGTCCATTCCCCCTCCCCTGTTTGCCATTCGCTTGTTTCCAAGGATTGCTCGCCATGACCGGATTGATGAAGGGAAAGCGGGGCCTGGTGATGGGCGTCGCCAACGATCATTCGATCGCCTGGGGCATCGCCCGGCAATTGGCTGAGCAGGGCGCCGAACTCGCTTTCACCTATCAGGGGGAGGCGTTCGGCCGCCGCGTTAAGCCGCTCGCCGACCGACTGGGAGCCTCGATCGTCGTGCCTTGCGACGTGGAGGACAGCGCCTCGATCGACGGCACGTTCGAAGCACTCCGATCAGCCTGGGGCGGGCTCGATTTCGTCGTCCATGCCATTGGCTTCTCGGACAAGAACGAACTCAAGGGACTCTCCGCCGATACGTCGCGCGAGAATTTCGTGCGCACGATGGTCATCTCCTGCTACTCGTTCACCGAAATCGCCCGCAAGGCGGCGAAGCTGATGGACAAAGGCGGCAGTCTGCTCACGCTTACCTATGCCGGGTCGGTGCGGGTCATGCCGAACTACAACGTCATGGGCGTGGCCAAGGCGGCGCTGGAAGCCAGCGTACGCTACCTGGCGAACGACTACGGACCGAGAGGAATCCGCGTCAACGCCATCTCGGCGGGACCCGTGCGGACGCTCGCCGGCGCCGGCATCTCGGACGCCCGCCATATGTTCTCCTACCAGCAGCGCAATTCGCCGCTGCGCCGCGCGATCACGCTCGACGAGGTCGGCGGCGCCGCGCTCTATCTGCTGTCGGGCCTGTCCTCTGGCGTTACCGGCGAAGTCCACTATGTCGATTCCGGCTACCACATCGTGTCGATGCCGACGCTCGACGAGCTCAAACGGACGGACGAGACGCCGGAGGCCAACTGAGCCGGCCTGCCAGACGGGTACGGTGAACCCTTCCTTCACCATGCCGCGAATTGAACCGATTGAAGGAAGCAATTCTTAAGCTGCCTGCCGATAGACCTGTCGTATCGAGGCGGGGAAGGCATGCGTTCTGCGACGAATCCGAACCGAAGCACGGTCTTTCGGCTGATCACGATTGCGAGCTCGGCGCTCGGCAGCTTCGTGCTCGGGCTGTGGGCGCTGAAGATGCATTTCGGCGTCGGCCCCCAGGCGCTCACGCCGGAGTTGATGGGATCGATGATCGCCGCCTTCTGCGCGCTCGCCGCCGGCGGCGCCTCCTTCTCCTATTTCGCCGGCGTCGACGAATCCGCCGGCTACGTCTTCAACGAAACCCAGATCGACAAGCTCACCGGCCTGCACGCGCGGGTCGCGATGATCGGAAAGATCGCCGAGGCCTCGATCGCCGCCAGCCGTACGGGCGAGCCCGTCTTCCTGATCGATATCGATATCGACCGCTTCAAGCAGATCAACGACGCCATCGGCTATGGACATGGCGACGCGTTGATTCGCGCATTCGCCAAGCGGCTCAAGGAATTCCTGCCGAAACGCGTCGAGATCGGCCGCATCGGCGCCGGCGAGTTCTGCGTCCTCTATCCCGACCGCAAGGCCATGCCCGCGATGGATACCATTATCCAGGGGCTGATCGAAACGATGATGAAGCCCTACCAGTTCGCCCGGCATTCCCAATCGGTGAATATCTCGGTGGGCGTCGTCGCTCTTCCGAAGGACGGCGACGATCCGACCACCCTGTTGCGGCGTTCCAACCTCGCGCTCCAGCATGCGCGCCTCGGCGGCCACGGCAACTGGGCCGTATTCCAGCCCGAGATGGGCGAGGTCGCGGACTTTAGGCGCTGGATAGAGGCGGAGCTTCACACCGCGTTCGAGCGCGGCGATTTCGAGCTCTACTATCAGCCGCAGTTCGATCTCGCGGGCGGACGCGTGGTCGGATACGAGGCGCTGCTGCGCTGGAAGCATCCGGTGCACGGAATGATCCCGCCGATGGAATTCATCCCGATCGCCGAGGAAACCGGCATGATCGAGCCGATCGGCCGCTGGGTACTGCGCAGCGCCTGCCACGACGCGCTCAGGCTCCCCGAGGACTGCTTCGTGGCGGTCAACATCTCGCCGGTGCAGTTCATGAACACGGAATTCATCGCCGTGGTCCGCAGGGCGCTCGACGAGTCGGGGCTTGCCCCGGGCCGGCTCGAGATCGAGGTCACCGAGACGGCGATGATGCAGAACCGGGAAAGGGCCGCCAAGCTCCTCGACGAACTCACCGAAATCGGCATATCGGTCGCCGTCGACGATTTCGGCACCGGTTACTCGAACCTGAGCTACCTGATCGATTTTTCCTTCCACAAGCTGAAGATCGACAAATCCTTCGTCAGCAGGCTGGAAAAGGACCAGAGCTCGGGCGCCGTGGTTTCGACGATCGTCGGCCTGTCGCGGGCGCTCGGCGTACACACGATCGCCGAAGGCGTCGAGACGGAGAACCAGGCGACGCTTCTCAAGGCCGCTGGCTGCGAGGCGGTCCAGGGCTATTTCTACGGCAGGCCAGCGCCGCTCGCCAGCGTCTTCCCGACCGAGCGCAGCCATGCGGCGCGCGCCACGGTGCACTGAGAAAACTCACCGTACCGCCCACAATACCTTGTAGCTTGCGTCTCGCACCGTTTCCCCGGCGTGGCGGAAATCGTCCGCGAGGACCTGTTCGTAGGGAAGTTGACGATTGGCGACCAGGAACAGCCTGCCGCCCGGCTTCAGCGCGCGTGCGGCAGCGGCGATCATCCCCCGCCCGATGGCCGGCTCTGCCCCCCGGCCGGCGTGAAAGGGCGGGTTCATGACGACGAAGTCGTAGCGGTGCCCGACCGGCTCCGCCAGAAGATCGATCCAGAAGAAACCGGTCGCCGCATTGCTCGCGATCGCGCCAACATTGGTCCGCGCCGCCTCCAGCGCCTGGAAATCGGCCTCGTAGAGGTCCATCCGCGAAATGCCGGAATTGCGGCGGAGCAGGCCGGCCGCGAGATAGCCCCAGCCGGCGCCGAAATCGGCGACCTCCCCCGTGACGTCGCCGGGCAGGCACTCCATGAGCAGACGCGATCCGGGATCGACATGATCCGGCGAAAACATACCGGGAGCCGTGCGATGGCCATCTGCCAGCCTTTCAGGATTTGCCGCCCGCAAAGCCGCCGCCGCCGACATGTCGTCCGGACGCCGGAGCCAGAAGACGACGCCATGGTATTTCGGCTCGCTGCCGTCGATCTCCAACGACCCCGTCAGCCGCTTGCGAAGGGAAAGGATACCGTCTTCCTTGCCGCCGGCGACGACGATCAGGCCGCCGGCAACCGTCCTCTCCAGGGCTTCGGCGACCCAGAGTTCGTTTCGGCCGCGATGTCGTCCGGTAAGCACGAGCGCGGCGTCATAGCCGCTGCCCTCCGCAAACGGCGCGACGGGCAATCCGGTGGCCTGCAATGCGCGGAAGGAGGGCCTGACCGGCTGTACCGCATAGCTGACCGCTCCCCAGCCTTCGGGCAGCCTAAGGCCGGGCTCCGCGCCGAGAAACAGGACGCGCTGCCCTTTCGAGAGAACAGGCAGGTCGCCCGTTTCGAAGGGGTGGAAAAGCGTCGCGAGGGCAGCGGTCACGCGGCACCTTGTTTATCCAGATGCTCCCGGATGAGCATTGACCAATTGTCGATATCCGCAGCGAAGGACTGCGGCGTCATACCGGCGACAAAGTCTCTTCCGCTCTCTGTCAGGGCCACGAACTCGTAGCTAACGCGAACACGCGTCAGGGCGGGACATTCCTCGCTGCAGACGACATCCACAAACGCCGCACGCGAAGCCGGCGTCACGCGCAGATACCGTACCTGCCATGTCCGTGGCTGCCATTTCAGGCATGTCCATATGGTGGCGTCGTCACCGCCGCCGGTAGTGAACACCATGTTCTCGCAGGTCTCGCCGCTCTCCGGCAGCAAGTAGGCTGGCTTCCAGCCTGGAACCCAGCCTTCCTCGCCCCTTGGAGTGAAAAGCGGAAACGCCTTCCCCGCCGGCAGCGGCACGACAATCTCGTGGGTAAACCGGGCGTGCGTCATTCTTTCCCATCGGGGTGAAGGTGGCTGTCCCTGCTGGTCAACCGACACTCGTAAACGTCCTTCAGCTTGCCGATCACCTTGATCGTATCGCCGCAAAACGGCTGCTTGGCTTCGAGCGCGTGCAGCACGATGCCCTCGATAAGGTCTCCCAGGGTCATATCCTTGTGCTCGGCCAGCGCCTTGAGAACCTTAAGGAGCGGCGTTGCGATCCGTATACCCGTCTGCGTCCGTTCAATCATGTTATCTTGTTATCAATTTATACAGATACCTGCAACAAAAAAGGGCGCGTGCATGGCACGCGCCCTTTGAAAACATGCTTCCGAGAGGGATCAGGCGTCGGCTTCGGCGTCCTCGGCCTTTTTCTCGCGGACGATCTCCTTGCCCGTCTTCTGATCGACGACCTTCATCGACAGGCGCACCTTACCCCGCTCGTCGAAGCCCATGAGCTTGACGAAGACCTTGTCGCCTTCCTTGACCACGTCGGTGGTCTTCTGGACGCGCTCCGAAGCGAGCTGGGAGATATGCACCAAGCCGTCCTTGGGGCCGAAGAAATTCACGAAGGCGCCGAAATCGGCGGTCTTTACGACCGTGCCCTCGTAGATCTCGCCGACTTCCGGCTCGGCGACGATGGTGTGGATCCACTTCTTCGCCGCCTCGATCTCCTTGGCGTTGGCGGAAGCGATCTTCACCGTGCCGTCGTCCTCGATGTTGATCTTGGCGCCGGTCTTCTCGACGATCTCGCGGATGACCTTGCCGCCCGAGCCGATGACGTCGCGGATTTTGTCGACCGGGATGTTCATCACCTCGATGCGCGGGGCGAACTCGCCGAGTTCGGCGCGGGCGCCGGTGATCCCCTTGGACATCTCGCCGAGGATGTGCAGGCGCCCATCCCTGGCCTGGCCGAGCGCGACCTTCATGATCTCCTCGGTGATGCCGTCGATCTTGATGTCCATCTGCAGCGAGGTGATGCCGCCGGCGGTGCCGGCCACCTTGAAGTCCATGTCGCCGAGATGGTCCTCGTCACCGAGGATGTCGGAGAGCACCGCGAAGCGCTCGCCTTCCTTGATGAGGCCCATGGCGATGCCGGCGACCGGCTTCTGGATGGGAACGCCGGCATCCATC
>JBQCFA010000159.1:0-5871 GCA_051959695.1 Rhizobiaceae bacterium | reverse complement strand
CTTCACTGACAAGGACGGCATCGGGCGCTGCCACCTCGTCCTCGATCCGAGGGTGGTGCGCACCGACTGGCAGCCCCGGCGCGCCTTCCAGGGCTGGCGCTATCTCAAGGATTCGGAGGCGCCGGCCGACGCCAGGGAAGGGCGTGGCGGCTGGTATGCGCTGCCGCAGAATTTGCGGCGTGAACTGGCCGAACTGGGGCTGCTCTAGCGAATTCGACCGTTCCGACGGCGCAACGACGCGGCCGTCCGCCAGATTAACGGACGGTGGCCGCGGGCACGTCGAGGTCGATGCGCACGGCCGGCCGGCCGTCGGGCGCGAACACCTTGACCCGGACATGGGCCGCGGGTTGCGAGGCCCGCCAGGACCGGGCGCCATGGCTGAGCAGCAGGGCGACCAGGTCGCGGGTCTTGAAGCGATTGCTCTGGCTGCGGAAATCCGCCAGCCGCGTCGCCGCCTGGCGCAACGTGCTGACCCCGAAGCCGACGCCGCGCCCCGGGGGCCGCGTGTCGAAGCGCGGGCCGGTGTTCCCGGCGGCTTCCTGTTCTCCCTTCACCATTCCCGTTCCCCCTCTACTCGATACATTAAGGGCCTACCCGATCGGCCCCAGGGTTGGGCCTATTGTTCGACCGCGTAGCAGGCGATGCTGCGCTTCTTGAGCGCGCCGCAGGCGTCCCATGCCTGCGCCTTCGACGAGAAGCCCCCGAAGCGCGCGCGGTAGTAGGTGTCGCCGCCTTTCTGGTAGACCGACGTGAAGGGCGAGGCGTCCGCCAGCACGGTCGACGCCTTCTTCGACGTCCTGTCGAGGATCGCGCGCGCCTGGGTCTCGCTGTCGGTGGCGGCGATCTGGATGACCCATCCCGTGGCGGTCGAGGCGGTGTGGACCGGATCGACGCCCTTGGCCGCGACCTCCGCGACCTTCACGGCCGCGGGCCTTGCGGCCGGCTCCGGCGCTTCCTCGACGAGGGCCAGTGCCTGGGCCGAAGGAGCCACCGGCGCGGCGCGGGCCGGTCGGGCGTCGGGAGTAGGGGCGTCGTGCCGCGGCAGCGCGACGGCCACCGCCGCCGGTGCGACTTCCTGGCGCGAGGCGATGAAGTCGCTGGCGTCGCCGTGGCGCGAGGCGCGCGGGAGGTATTTGCGGACGAGCGAGGCCACCTCCGCGTCGCGGGAGCGGGAGGTCCGGCCGCCCATCACGACCGCGACGATGCTGCGTCCGTCGCGCTTCGCCGAGGTGACGATGTTGAAGCCGGAATCGTGCGTATATCCCGTCTTGATGCCGTCGACGCCGTCGATGCGTCCGAGCAGGTGGTTGTGGTTGGGAATGCGATGGCGCCCGTACATGAAGGAGCGCGTGGCGAAATAGCCGTAATATTGCGGGAAATGTTCCCTGAGCGCGATGCCCAGCAGCGCCATGTCGCGCGCCGTGCTCATCTGTCCGACGGACGGAAGGCCGTTAGCGTTGTGGAACGTCGTCCGGGTCATGCCGAGGCGATGCGCGGTAGCCGTCATGATGTGGGCGAAGTTGTCCGTGTTGCCGCCGAGCGTCTCGCCGAGGGCCGCCGCCGCGTCGTTCGCCGAACGGGTCACCAGCGCATAGATGGCGGTCTCGACGGAGATCGAGTTGCCGGGCCTCACGCCCAGTTTCGTAGGCGGCATGGAGGACGCATAGGCGGAAAACGTCACCGGCGTCGATTTGGTGATCCTGCCGGCCTTGAGCGCCTCGAAGGTGAGATAGAGCGTCATCATCTTCGTCAGCGATGCCGGATAGCGCAGCGCGTCGGCGTCGGACTGGTAAAGTGTCCTGCCCGTCCGTGCGTCCACGACGATGGCCGAATGCAATGCCGCCATGGCCGGAAGGGACACGGCCACGAGAGTCAACAAGGCGAGAAACAAGGGTGCTATGAGGCGCGATACGGCTTTCGACACACACACAGAAGACGCCACTACCTTACTCACTGCCATGCCCTTTGGATTGTTGCCGCATTCCAGGCCATGAAGGCCCTCGAAGTGTGAGGGGAAATCTATCGGAGGCCGCGTTACCAATCCGTTTATGGTAACCGTAACGTTCATAAAATCTGTCGGCTTTGAAGGGAGGAGGACGCGGAGTTGCAGGCTTGCGGGCCGTGGAACGTTCCTGCCCTGGCGGCTAGGGCGCGCCATTCTTTCGTTGACAAATTGTGCGCCGCATCTAGATTTTTGTGCATCGCCCAAGCCGGCCTGCCGGCTTTCATTCGAAAGGCACGCAATCGTGAAGCACTCCTTCGAAGACGTGGACGCGGTGGGCAGGGAATTGCTCGATTCCGGGCTGGAGAGCTTCGCCGCCGTGTCGAAGGGCGTCCAGGCGATTACCGTCAACGCAACCGAATACGCCAGAAAGACTTGCGCGGAGGGCGGTGCCGCGCTGCGGAAACTGGCGACGGCGAAGTCGCCCGAAGCTCTCGTCGATATGCAGAGTGGATATGCAAGAAGCGCCTATCAGAGCCTGATTGCCGAGAGCACGAGATTGCTCGAGCGTTACGCGGAACTGGCGCGCGACGCCTATCAGCCCTTCGAGCGGATGGGCGCGCGCACGAAGTGAGGCCTGTCCAAGGCATTCCTTGCCGACACCACGCGCCCGCTCTGCCCCGCGGCCCGCTTGTTCGATCTCCCTCCGCGCCCGCAAGCCTGGCGCATCCATCGTGAAATACGGTCCGAAGCCGCGAAGCAGCGTATTGTCAGCGCGCAAGAAGGCCTTAAAATCTTGTGACGAGTACCTACATGTCGAGCTCTCGACAAAGCTCGGCGAAAGGAAGGGAACGATTGACGATCGGCCGGGAACCAGCGCGGCGCAGCGTCGTTACGATGCAGGCAGGTCAGGACCGGGGAAACGGGGCCGGCCGGGGCACGGCTGTCATCGCCCGACCCAAGGCGAAAACGAAAAAGCCGAGTCTCTACAGGGTCCTGATTCTCAACGACGACTACACCCCGATGGAATTTGTCGTGCATGTGCTGGAGCGTTTTTTCCAGAAGGACCGCGACGCCGCCACCCGCATCATGCTGCACGTTCACAATCACGGGGTCGGAGAGTGCGGGGTCTATACATTCGAGGTCGCCGAGACCAAAGTGACGCAAGTCATGGATTTTGCCCGTCAGCATCAGCACCCGCTGCAATGCGTGATGGAGAAGAAGTGAGGAATGGATGCCGGCTTTCTCCCAAGGCCTAGAACGGGCGCTGCACCAGGCGCTCACATACGCTAACGAGCGCCATCACGAATACGCGACGCTCGAACACCTCCTGCTCGCCCTGATCGACGATGCCGATGCCGGCGCTGTCATGCGCGCCTGCAATGTCGATCTCGACGAACTGAAGCAGGTTCTTGTCACTTATATCGATACCGAGCTCGACAATCTGGTCACCGGCTACGACGAGGATTCCAAGCCGACGGCGGGTTTCCAGCGCGTCATCCAGCGCGCCGTTATCCATGTGCAATCGTCCGGCCGGGAAGAGGTCTCGGGCGCCAACGTGCTCGTCGCCATCTTCGCCGAGCGCGAGAGCCATGCCGCCTATTTCCTCCAGGAACAGCAGATGACCCGCTACGACGCGGTCAACTACATCTCGCACGGCATAGCCAAGCGCCCGGGCGTCGGCGAATCACGGCCGCCGCGCGGGGCCGAGGAGGAGCAGCCCGGTTCGGGCGGCGGCGAGCCGGAGGAGGGCGGCAAGAAGAAGCAGCAGCAGGACGCGCTGACGGCCTATTGCATCAACCTGAACGAAAAGGCGCGGGCGGGACGCATCGATCCGTTGATCGGGCGCGAATCCGAGATCAACCGCACCATCCAGGTTCTTTGCCGCCGGTCCAAGAACAACCCCCTCTATGTGGGCGATCCGGGCGTCGGCAAGACGGCGATCGCCGAAGGGTTGGCCAAGCGGGTCGTCGAGGGCGATGTCCCCGACGTCCTCGGCAACGCCACCATCTTCGCGCTCGACATGGGCACGCTGCTCGCCGGCACCCGCTATCGCGGCGATTTCGAGGAACGGCTGAAGCAGGTCGTCAAGGAACTCGAGGACTTTCCCGGCGCTATCCTGTTCATCGACGAGATCCATACAGTGATCGGCGCAGGCGCGACGTCGGGCGGGGCAATGGACGCCTCGAACCTGTTGAAGCCCGCGCTGTCGTCCGGAGCGATCCGCTGCATCGGCTCGACCACCTACAAGGAGTTCCGCCAGTTCTTCGAAAAGGACCGGGCGCTGGTGCGCAGGTTCCAGAAGATCGACGTCAACGAGCCGACCGTGGACGACGCCATCGCCATCATGAAGGGGCTGAAGCCCTACTATGAGGACTTCCACAAGGTCCGCTATACCAACGAGGCGATCAAGGCGGCGGTCGAGCTTTCGGCGCGCTACATCAACGACCGCAAGCTCCCCGACAAGGCGATCGACGTGATCGACGAGACGGGCGCGTCGCAGATGCTGCTGCCGGAATCGCGTCGTCGCAAGACGATCAGCGTCAAGGAGATCGAGGCGACCATCGCCACGATGGCGCGCATCCCGCCGAAGACGGTGACGGCCGACGACGAGAAGGTGCTCGCCACGCTGGAGGACGAGCTGAAGCGTGTCGTCTACGGACAGGAAACCGCTATCTCCGCGCTTTCCTCCTCGATCAAGCTGGCGCGGGCCGGCCTGCGCGAGCCGGAAAAGCCGATCGGCTGCTACCTGTTCTCCGGTCCGACCGGCGTCGGCAAGACCGAGGTCGCCAAGCAACTCGCCACGTCCCTCGGGGTCGAGCTGATCCGCTTCGACATGTCCGAATACATGGAGCGGCACACGGTCAGCCGGCTGATCGGCGCGCCTCCCGGCTATGTCGGCTTCGACCAGGGCGGTCTCCTGACCGACGGCGTCGACCAGCATCCGCATTGCGTGCTGCTGCTCGACGAGGTGGAGAAGGCCCATCCCGACCTGTTCAACATCCTCCTGCAGGTGATGGACCACGGCAAGCTTACCGACCACAACGGCAAGAAGATCGACTTCCGCAACGTCATCCTGATCATGACGACCAATGCGGGCGCGGCCGACATGGCGAGAGCCGCGATCGGCTTCGGCTCCTCCAAGCGGGAGGGCGACGACATGGAGGCGATCAACCGGCTGTTCTCGCCGGAGTTCCGCAACCGTCTCGACGCCATCATCCCCTTCGGCGCCCTGCCGGTTCCGGTGGTGCACCAGGTCGTGCAGAAGTTCGTCATGCAGCTCGAGGCGCAGCTTGCCGAGCGCCGGGTCACGTTCGACCTGTCGCCCGAGGCGATCGCCTGGCTCGCCGACAAGGGCTATGACGAACGCATGGGCGCGCGGCCGCTCGGGCGCGTCATCCAGGAGCACGTCAAGAAGCCGCTTGCCGACGAGGTGCTCTTCGGCAAGCTGAAGCGCGGCGGCACGGTCAAGGTCACCGTCGTCGAAGACGCCGAGACGGGCAAGCCCCGGCTGAAGCTCGAGGCCATCGGCGACGAGGTTCCGGTCAGCCCCAAGAAGGAAGACCCCAAGAAGGCGCCGGCCCCGAAACGGAAGGCGAAGAAACCGTCTCCGCCTGCCTCGCGCGCGAAGAGGCAGTCTCCGGAGAAGGGCGCCTCGTCCGGCCTGGACGCGCTGCGGCCGAGAGGAAGGGGCGTCGCCAAGCGCAGCATCGTTCCGCAACTGCCGCGCAAGTCCTGAGAGGGACGCCGAAGCGGGGCGCCAAGCCATGCTTGTCCCGCCCCTTGCGGAGCTGTTGCGTGCAACTATGTCGGCGCGGCCGATGTCAACGTCGTCATCCACGGGGTTTTGCCCAGGAGTTGCCGGGGCGGGTGGTGTTCGCGGGGGGAAACGCCCAAACCCCACGCGGAAACAACCGCCACAAATCCAC
>JBQCFA010000158.1:0-3324 GCA_051959695.1 Rhizobiaceae bacterium | reverse complement strand
GCGCCATCGACTGCACGGTGGAGTTCACCTCCCTGTCGAAGACCTATTCCATGGCCGGCTGGCGCATGGGCTTCGCGGTGGGCAACGAGCGGTTGCTCGCGGCGCTCACCCGGGTGAAGTCCTACCTCGATTACGGCGCCTTCACGCCGATCCAGGTGGCGGCTACGGCGGCGCTCAACAGCGATGGTGCCGAAATCGCGGAGGTTCGCGATGTCTATCGCCGTCGCCGCGAGGTGATGGTGGAGGCGTTTGGCCGCGCCGGCTGGGCGATCCCGGCGCCGGCAGCGACCATGTTCGCATGGGCGCCGATACCGGAACCGTTCAAGACGCTCGGCTCCCTGGAATTCTCCAAGCTCCTGATCGAGAAGGCCGATGTGGCGGTCGCGCCCGGTATCGGCTTCGGCGAGCATGGCGATGATTTCGTCCGTATCGCGCTGGTCGAGAACGAGCACCGCATCCGCCAGGCCGCTCGCAACGTGAAGCGGTTCCTGTCGTCGGCGACGAGCACGCTCGACAACGTCATCCCGCTCAGCGCGCGCCGCTGAGCGTTTCAATTCGATCTGGAATTCGGGGGGCGGCGGCAGATGGCCGAAGCGTTGCGTGTTGGGATTGCCGGCCTGGGCACCGTCGGGGCTTCGGTGGTCCGGGTGCTGGCCGAGAAGGCGGGCGAACTCACGCGCCAGTGTGGCCGGCCGATCACTGTTGCCGCCGTCTCGGCGCGCGATCGCGGCCGCGACCGCGGCATCCCACTTGAAGGCATGAAGTGGTTCGACGACCCGGTCGCCCTGGCGAAATCGGGCGAGATTGACGTGTTCGTCGAACTGATCGGCGGCGAGGAGGGGCCGGCGCGGCAGAGCGTCCGCGGTGCGCTCGATGCCGGTCGCCACGTCGTCACCGCGAACAAGGCGCTGCTCGCCCGCCACGGCCTGACACTTGCGGAGGCGGCCGAGAAAAGGGGCGTACTACTCAACTACGAGGCGGCGGTCGCCGGCGGCATCCCCGTCATCAAGACCCTGCGCGAGGCGCTGGCGGGCAATTCCGTCGGGCGCATCTTCGGCATCCTCAACGGCACCTGCAACTACATCCTCACCCGCATGGAGGCGGAGGGCATTTCCTTCGACGAATGCCTGAAGGACGCGCAACGGCTCGGCTATGCCGAAGCGGATCCGACCTTCGACATCGAAGGTCACGACACGGCGCACAAGCTGGCCATTCTCACCAGCCTTGCCTTCGGCTGCCGCATCTCGGCCGGCGACATCTACATGGAAGGCATCTCCAACATCACCCAGGCCGATATCCAGGCCGCGGGCGAACTCGGCTATCGCATCAAGCTTCTCGGCGTCGCCCAGGCGACGGAGAGCGGCATCGAGCAGCGCGTGCATCCGACCATGGTGCCGACCGCGAGCGTCATTGCGCAGGTGCATGGCGTCACCAACGCCGTCGCGATCGAGACCGACATATTGGGCGAGCTTCTGCTGTCGGGACCCGGGGCAGGGGGGAACGCCACCGCTTCCGCCGTCGTCGGCGACATCGCCGACATCGCCAAGAGCCGGCCGGGCTTCCAGCACGGGCCGGTTTTCGGATGGCCCGCCAAGGAACTGAAGCCCTATCGGAAGGCACGGATGCGGGCGCATGCCGGCGGCTATTTCATCCGCCTCACCGTCCATGATCGCATCGGCGTTTTCGCCGCGATCGCCAAGCGCATGGCGGACAGCGACATCTCGCTCGAATCGATCGTCCAGCACGCCGGAGGCAAGACGTCCGACACGCAGAAGACGGTGATCCTCGTCACCCATGAGACGACGGAAGCCGCTGTCCGGCGGGCCGTCGACGGAATCACCAAGGACGGCCACCTGATAGACAAGCCGCAGGTCATCCGCATTGAACGGGCAGGCTGACAATAGAGCTGGCTTCGGCCGCTGCACTTTTGCGGCTGCTGGAGAAAGCTTGAAAGTCTAACGCGCGCAAAAGCAGAACAGTGCCAGTGTCAGGTCGGCTAAAGCGCCGGCCAGGAATCGGTATCATTATTCCGCGCGTCGATGTAAAGTATGAATGCCGGTGGGATGGCTCTTTTGACACTTTAGCTTTTTGAGGTTCGCCTGCATCCGGAATCGCTTTGGGGTGGATGATGCTGTCGCTTTCCGATTTCAGGCGTAGCGAGACCGACGGGGGTGTCGAGTTCACCTGCCGGATGCGCAGCGGATCGGAGAGCGAGCGGCTGTGCTTCAATGTCGAAACCGATCCCGAAAGCGCCGCACGCATGCGGTCGGCCGTCGGCGCGTTTGTCGTGGGAATGCTGCATCCGGCGATCCTGCGCAGGGAAGAGCTGCATATCGAGCACGAAGTCGACTCGATGTTGCTCTATCGCTTGAACAACGAGGCGATGCCGCTGATCGCGTCCTTCGACCGTTCGCTTGCGCCGATCGTGGTGACGGCCGACGCGGCGGTGGAGGCCGCTGTCCGGCCAGAACCGCGCGGCGCAGTCGCCGGGCTCAGTGGCGGGATCGATTCCCTCGACGTGCTGGAAAGCCATCGCGGGCCCGGCATCCCCGCACGCCTCCGCATTTCCTCGCTTGCGGTGTTCGACGCGGGCGCATTCGGCGCTCCGGGAAGCGAGGATGCGCGCCGCCGGCTGGCGGCGACGCGGCGGCGGGTGGGTAGCATCGCGGCGCAAGAGAAATTGTCCTTGCACGTCGTCGGCACCGACATAGTCCGCTTCTATGGCGATCCGTTCACGCGATCGGTATCCATGCGCCATGCGGCATGCGCGCACGTGCTCGCCGACATTGCCGACAGCTATCTGGCCGCCTCCAGCGCGCCCTACAGGCTAGTATCCATGCTCGCCCGGCACAGGCGCGGCATCGACGAGACGGACGCGCTCCTCATGCCGCAGTTCTCCTCGTCGAGCTTCGACTGCGTGTGCGCCCGGTCCGGCGTCGATCGTTTCGCCAAGACGCTTAATCTCATCGAGCGTTCCCCGCATCTCGCCAATATCGACGTATGTCTCCGGCCCATGTTCAAGCGTTCGAGCGACGCCAATTGCGGCACCTGCACCAAATGCGGACAGTTCCTGATGATCGCCGAGCGGCTCGGCCAACTCGATCGGTTCGCCGGCGCCTTCGACCTCGACGCCTATCGCCGCCGTAGATGGCGGGTCACGCAGCGCATCGTCTCCATGGCCAATGCCGACGACCGGCCGACGACCAACAAGGATATCCTGGCCTTTCTCGACGAAGGCGGGTTCGACATCCCCTTTTCCGCGCGCGCCGTAGGCAAGCTCCACGCCTCGCTGCACCGGCTGTTCCCGGCCATCCCGCTCTCGCA
>JBQCFA010000157.1:0-8212 GCA_051959695.1 Rhizobiaceae bacterium | reverse complement strand
TACGACCCGGCGCTGCATGCCGACGAGACGCGTCCCGAAGGATGCCTCTATATCGACCAGGCAGCCTGACCGTTCTGAAATCCGTCCATGGATGACCGCCCTTCCCGCACGATCCTCGTCGCGGGCGCGGGCATTGCGGGGCTGACGGCGGCGCTGGCCTTCGCCAGGCGGGGTTTCGAGGTCGAGCTCTTTGAGCGGACGAAGAACTTCGAGGATTTCGGGGCCGGCATCCAGGTTTCACCCAACGCGGCACGCATCCTGCAGCGGCTTGGCGTACTGGCTGCACTCGGCGGCCGTGCCACGGCGCCGGACGCCATCGTCCTGAAGGATGGAGCAAGCCTGAGGCAACTCGCCCACGTGCCGCTTGGCAAGGCGGCGGAAGCGCGGTGGGGGGCGCCCTATCTCGTCACCCATCGCGCCGAACTGCACCGGACACTCGTGGAGAGCGTTTCGATGCATCCGCAGATCCGGCTGCGCGCAGGCTCCGCCGTGATCGATGCCGCATTCGACGGCGATCGCGTCATCGCAACGATCGAAGGAAACGCCAAGCATGACGGAATGCTGCTGGTGGCGGCCGACGGCGTCTGGTCGAACCTCCGGCGCTTCGTAAAGGGCAGCCGCGAGAGCAGGCCGACCGGCAAAATGGCCTGGCGCTCACTGGTGGAGGCGGCGAGCCCCGCGGGACATGCGCTGACCGCCCTCGCCCCGTCCGACCGCGTGACCGCGTTCCTGAACCCTGCCCTGCATCTGGTCGTTTATCCGCTGCGCGGCGGAACGGTGCTCAACCTCGTGGCCCTCACGAAGGGCGAGGCCGGCGCCGGCTCATGGACGAACACGATCGACACTCTTCCCCTCACCCGCGGTCTGGGTGGCTTCGCAAATCCGCTTTCGACCCTCGCCGAGGCAGCGAGGCCCTGGACCGCCTGGCCGATCCATGCCGTCGATCCCGAAGGCCGCTGGACGGATCCGAGCGGCTTGGCACTGATTGGCGATGCGGCGCACGCCATGACGCCTTTCGCGGCGCAGGGGGCGGCGATGGCGATCGAAGACGCCTGGGTGCTGGCGCGGCTGGTCGCGGAAAGCCCAAAGGACCTTGCCTCGGCACTGGCGCGCTACGAGGCCGAGCGGCTGCCGCGCATCCGCCGCGTCGTCCGCCGCGGCGCCTTCAACCATTTCACCTGGCATGCGTCCGGCCCGATCGCGCTGGCGCGCAACCTCGTGCTCGCGGCGCGTTTGCCCGAACGCCTCGCCGCCGATTTCGATTGGCTCTATGGGTGGGGAGCGGAAGAGACGCCGGCTTGACGCAATTGCGAATGTAGCTACATAATTGTAGTGCGGAGGCGCTGGTGCAGTTCGAGTGGGACGAGGCCAAGGCGGCAAGCAACCAGCGCAAGCATGGCATTCGATTTGAGGTGGCCAGCGAAGCGTTTTTGGATCCCTTTGCCATAATGGAGCAGGACCGGATCGAGAATGGCGAATATCGGTGGCGGACGATCGGGATGGTGAAAGGATATCTTCTGCTGGTCGTCGCAAGCGTTCCTCGGGACGAAGAGGGTGCAGAAATCATCCGTATCATTTCGGCGCGAAGGGCCGACAGGCATGAGAGGCGACGCTATGAGTGGGAAAATCGTTAGATATTCCGTCGATCCAGCTAATCTGACTCCGCTTACGCCCGAGCAAAAAGCGGACTTGGAGGCGCTGGCTGCCCGGCCGGATAGCGAGATCGACTACTGCGACATTCCTCCCCTGGATGAAAAGTTCTGGCAGAACGCCATCCGCAATCCCTATTTCCGGCCGACAAAAAAGCAGCTTACGCTGCGCCTCGATTCCGATCTGGTGGCATGGTTCAAACACCGCTCAAAAGGCGGTCGCGGATACCAGACGCGCATCAACGAAGCCCTGCGTGAATACGTCATCCAGCAGGAAAAGAAGACCGGCTAGGTTTCCCCGCACGAGGGCGACGACTGCCACCCTCAATACATTGTCCAGTCGACGATTCTCAGTGCAATATCTGGCTGAGGAACAGCTTTGTCCGCTCGTGCTGCGGATGGTCGAAGAACTCCGCCGGCGTATTCTGCTCGACGATCTGGCCGGCATCCATGAAGATGACCCGGTTGGCGACCTGGCGAGCAAAGCCCATCTCGTGCGTGACGCAGATCATGGTCATGCCCTCCTCCGCCAGGCCGACCATGGTCTCCAGCACCTCCTTGATCATCTCAGGATCGAGCGCCGAGGTCGGCTCGTCGAAAAGCATGATGCGCGGATTCATGCACAGCGACCGGGCGATCGCCACGCGTTGCTGCTGGCCGCCGGACAATTGACCGGGATATTTATTGGCCTGCTCCGGGATCTTGACGCGGCTGAGGAAGTGCATGGCCGTCTCCTCGGCCTGCTTCTTCGGGATCTTGCGCACCCAGATCGGCGCCAGCGTGCAGTTTTCCATTATGGTGAGATGCGGGAACAGGTTGAAATGCTGGAAGACCATGCCGACCTCGCGGCGGACTTCGTCGATCTTCTTCAGGTCGTTGGTCAGTTCGATGCCATCGACGATGATCTTGCCCTTCTGGTGTTCCTCCAGCCGGTTGATGCAGCGGATCATGGTCGACTTGCCCGAGCCCGACGGCCCGCAAACGACGATGCGCTCGCCACCCATCACTTTCAGATTGATGTCCTTCAGCACATGGAACTCGCCATACCATTTGTGCATCCCGATAATGTCTATGGCGACCTCGGTGTCGGACACCTTCATGCGGTCGCTGTGGACCTTGATTTCTTCCGCCTTGACGGCGTTCTCGGTGGCCATGGAAGTTCCCCTTATCGTTTGTGGCCGGTATCGAGCCGGCGCTCCATGAACATGGAATATCGGGACATACCGGCGCAGAAGACGAAATAGACGAAGCCGGCGAAGACAAGACCCGTCATCGGGGTCTGAGCGGTCGCCCATGCGGCGTCGGCGAAATTCTGCTGGACGGAACCCAGAAGATCGAACATGCCGATGACGTAGACCAGGGTCGTATCCTTGAAGAGCCCGATGAACTCGCTCACGATACCCGGAATGACGAGCTTGATCGCCTGCGGCAGGATGATCAGGCGCATCTTCTGCGCGTAGGTCAGGCCAAGCGAATCGGCGCCTTCGAACTGGCCCTTCGGGATCGCCTGCAAGCCGCCGCGAATGACCTCTGCCATGTAGGCGGAGGCGAAGATCGCCACGCCGACGATAGCGCGCAGGAGCTTGTCGAAATAGGTGCCGGGCGGCAGGAAGAGCGGCAGCATGACGCTCGCCATGAAAAGCACCGTCACCAGCGGCACGCCGCGGATCAGTTCGATGAAAGCGACGCACACCATCTTGACGATAGGCAGCCGAGAACGCCTGCCCAGCGCCAGGATGATGCCACAGGGCAGCGAGACCGAGATCCCGACGAAGGACAGAATCAGCGTCACCATGAGGCCGCCCCAAAGCGGCGTCTCGACATGGACGAGACCGAACCAACCGCCGAGCAGCAGGAAGAAGGAGACGATCGGGAACACGATGAATAGAAGCAGTGCGTTCAGCCCCTTGCGCGGCACCTTGGGCATCAGCATCGGCACCAGCAGAAGGACGAACATGATGGCGACGAGATTGACCCGCCACCGCTCGGCTACGGGATAGCGGCCATAGATGAACTGCTGGAATTTGTCGCCCACGAAGGCCCAGCAAGCGCCCGACCAGCCGTCGGGCTGCATGCCCCCCTGCACCGTCGTGGCGCAGAAGCTGCGGTCGGTCCCGACCCATTGAGCCGAGATGAACAGCCAGTTCACGAGCGGCGGGATCGCCAGGACCAGGATCGAGATTCCGACGATGGTCAGCACGGAATCGGTGACGGACGCGAACAGATTGGCGCGCACCCAGTGTCCCGGACCCTGCGCCGAGCGCGGCGGCGCCTCGGCGATGGCCATCTCGGTGCGGACGAAGGAAAGATCGTGTTCCTGCATCGCTAGGCCCTACCTCTCCACCAAAGCCATCTTGGCGTTGAACCAGTTCATGAAGAGAGAGACCAACAGGCTCAGGCCTAGATAGACTGCCATCCAGATGGCAACGATCTCGATTGCCTGCCCCGTCTGATTGAGGACTGTCCCGCCGATGGCGACGAGATCGGCATAGCCTATCGCCACCGCCAGCGAGGAATTCTTCATCAGGTTGAGGTACTGGCTGGTCAGCGGCGGAATGATGATGCGTAGCGCCTGCGGGACCACGACGAGGCGAAGGGTCGTCCCCTGCCGCAGACCGAGCGCATGGGAGGCCTCGGTCTGGCCATGCGGCACGCCCATGATGCCGGCACGGACAATCTCCGCGATGAAGGCCGCCGTATAGAAGGAAAGCGCCAGGTAGAGCGAAAGGAATTCGGGCTTCACCTGGACGCCGCCGATCAGATTGAAGGTCGACAGCTTCGGCACCTCGAAGGAGAGCGGCAGCCCGGCCAGCAGGAAAGCCAGGAGCGGCAGGCCGACGATCAGCGCGACCGAGGTCCACAGCACCGGAAACTGCTGTCCGGTGGCCATCTGCCTCTGGGTAGCCTTCACCTTGACGAAGACGGCCAGCGCGATGGCAATCAGCAGCGCCAGTCCCACCAGCCAGGCATGTTCGCCCCAGACGAATCTTGGGAAATAGAAGCCGCGGCTGTTCAGGAACATCCCAAGCGGCATCTGGATGCTCTGCCTTGGCTGGGGCAGGACCGAGAGCACGCCGATATACCAGAAGAAAATGACGAGAAGCGGCGGGATGTTGCGGAATATTTCCACATAGACCATGCAGATCTTGCGGATCAGCCAGTTGGTGGAGAGGCGGCCTACACCGACCAGGAAACCCAGGATCGAGGCCGTGATGATGCCGAAAACCGAAACGAGCAGGGTGTTGAGAAAGCCGACGACGAGCGCCCGCTCGATCGTGGAATCCGATGAAAAGGGAATCAGCGCATCGCTGACATCGAAGCCTGCACGGCGCTGAAGGAACCCGAAGCCGGAAGCGATGTGGGCGCGCTGCAGATTGTCGACCGTGTTGCCGATGATCCAGTAGATGAATCCGACGAGGAAGACGAAAAGCAGGCCCTGAAAGAATATTCCCCTGACCTTGGGATCGTAAAGCGGCGAAACCTTGCCGGAATCGACCGTTCCCAACGTGTCCTGTGACGCCATAATCGCTCCTCCGCAAGAGGGCGGGAGGCGGACAATCCGCCTCCCGGAACCGATGTGATGCGTCAGCGGATGGGCGGCGCGTACATGATGCCGCCCTTGTTCCACAGCTGGTTCAAGCCGCGCTTGATCTTGAGCGGGCTGCCTTGGCCGAGATTGCGCTCGAAGGATTCACCGTAATTGCCGACGGCCTTGACGATATTGACGACCCAGTCTTCGCTTACGCCCAGATCGGCGCCGTATTTGGAGCCCTGCTCCTGGCCGAGGATGCGCTTGATCTCAGGCTTGTCGGAATTCTTCATCTCCTCGACATTGGCCTGGGTGATCCCGTCTTCCTCGGCGATGATCATGGCGTTCAGCGTCCACTTGACGAGGTCGAACCACTGGTCGTCGCCCTGGCGGACGGCCGGGCCGAGCGGCTCCTTCGAAATGATCTCCGGCAGCACGACATGGTCATCCGGGTTTGTCAGCGAAAGGCGGATGGCGTAGAGGCCCGACTGGTCGGTCGTATAGACATCGCAACGGCCAGAATCGTAGGCGGCGTTGGTTTCCTCGAGCTTCTCGAAGACCACCGGGTTATATTCCATGTGGTTGGCCTTGAAATAGTCGGCCAGGTTGAGCTCGGTCGTGGTGCCGGTCTGCACGCAGACCGAAGCGCCCGAAAGCTGCAGCGCCGAGGTGACGCCCGAGAGCTTCTTGGCGTTGATCATGAAGCCTTGGCCGTCGTAGTAGTTGACGCCGGCGAAGTTGAAGCCGAGTTCGGTGTCTCGGGTTTCCGTCCAAGTGGTGTTGCGCGACAGGATGTCGATCTCGCCTGACTGCAGCGCCGTGAAGCGCTCCTTGGCGGTGGTCGGGGTGAATTTCACCTTGTTGCCATCACCAAAGATGGCGGCCGCGACAGCGCGGCAGATGTCGACGTCGAAGCCCTGCCAGTTGCCTTTGCTGTCAGGCGCGGCGAACCCGGCGAGGCCGGTGTTCACGCCGCACTGGACGAATCCCTTTTTCTTCACGTCGTCCAGGGTCGACGCATTGGCCGACGCTGCCATGTAGGCCAATGAGGCGGCGCTCAGAATGCCTGTGATAAGAGCTTTTCGCATGTTTACTCACCCTTTGTCGTTATCCCGGCGCCGCAGCCCGGTGTTTCCCTCGCGAAAGCAGCGTTGTCGATGACGGTTTACCGTCATTGCGACCTCCCTCCGTAAGGGGGCTGCCCTCCCATTCGCGGGTACCATCGAAGGCGATAATTGGGCGGCGGTCAAGTACGAAAGGCGGCAAAGATGTGGCGAACGGCGACACCGCCGACTAACTCGGCAGTATATTGCCCTGACAGCCGGAAATCTCTTGTTTCCATTTGCGCCCACCCGCGGCCTCGTCCACAAGAGCAGTTTTTCCCGCGACCGATCGAAATAAATCCGGAACGACCAGCCGAGTAAAAGCGGCCGAGAGGCCTTGCCGCGCCGCGTCAGCCGCCACGGGCGCCCGTACGCGCCACAAGCCGGAACCGAGGAACCGGCAGCAAATCCCTGTTCCTGAAACGGAAAACGACGCGGCGGCAGGCAAGCCAGCGGGCGAGGAAGAGCGCGTAGAGAAGGCCAAGCGCGAATCCGGCGACGACGTCCGACGGATAGTGAGCCCGCGCGGCGATTCGCGTCACCGCCACGAAGGCACATAGAAGAAGGAGCGGCACGCGTGCCCTCGGAAACCACAGCATCAGCACCATGGCGACCGCGCCCATCGTGGTCGAATGGCCGGAAGGAAAGCTGTTGAAATCGTGGGTGGCCGAGAAGGGTTGGAAATGCAGCGATCCTCCCTGGTCGAAGAGCTTCGGCCTGGCGCGCCCGACCAGGAACTTGACCACGTCCCCGATGATTCCGGCGAAGGCAACAGCGAGGAAAGCGTAGCCGGCCTGGCCGAAGAGATAAGCAAGCCGCGAGCGGTTGGATCGCGTTCGCGCCTTCCAGTCGAGGAAAGCGATGCCGATGAAGAGGAGCCCCGCCGGCACGAGATACCATTGCGACTGGCCGATATCGGTTATCCTGGCCATTATCCGGACGACCGGACTCGGGCTGGCGCGGACGAAAAGCGTTACCGTGTCGTCGATGAGATGTGCGGCCGGGATGGCCGCGACGGCGACGAGCGTCATCCAGGTCATCGACCGCGTCCATGCCGAACGGTCGAGTATTGTCCTCGGCCCGATCAGCGCCTGCCAGGCGGCGGCGAAAGAGCGCCCCGCCCTCCTGGCGCGGCCCCTTTGGCCGCCGTCTCGCTCAGCCCCGTCATGCATCGGAAAATCCGTCCTGGCTCAATCCGCCCCGGTTGCGCCCACCGCCCCCTGCGACTATGCCAAATCGCGCATTTGCTAACAGGACAGGAAGCATATGACGAGACGGATCGACGGAAAGATGGGCATGAACACCCAATTGGCGCATCTCGGCAACGATCCGCGCGACTTCCACGGCTTCGTCAATCCGCCGGTGGTGCATGCCTCGACCGTTCTGTTCCCCGATGCCGCGACAATGGCGGCACGCAACCAGAAATACACTTATGGCACGCGCGGGACGCCGACCAGCGAAGCGCTCTGCAAGGCGATCGACCACCTCGAAGGCTCCGCGGGAACGGTGGCCGTGCCATCCGGGCTTGTCGCCGTCACCTTGCCGCTGCTTGCCTTCCTGGCGGCTGGCGACCACGTGCTGATCACGGACTCGGTCTATCATCCGACGCGCAATTTCGCCGACACCGTCCTGAAGCGCTTTGGCGTCGAGGTCGGCTATTACGACCCGGAAGCGGGTGCGGAGGTCGCCTCGCTTCTCAAGCCGAACACGAAAGTCGTCTTCACCGAATCGCCGGCGTCCAACACGTTCGAGATGCAGGACATTCCGGCGATCTCGAAAGCCGCGCATGCCGCCGGCGCCATCGTCATGATGGACAACACCTGGGCGACCCCGCTCCATTTCCGCCCTCTAGATCACGGGGTCGATATCTCCATCCATGCCGCGACCAAATATCCGGCAGGCCATTCCGACGTGCTTCTCGGCACCGTCTC